>JAUIDY010000117.1 GCA_030428385.1 Rhodothermia bacterium
GCCACGCTGGGCGAGTTGCCAGACGGCGAATCCATATCCCACACCCAGCAGTCCGCCCCACCCGATGGCCGCCAAAATACCGCTGCCGCCCGGCATAAGTCCAATGACCAAGCCACCGACAAGCCCAAAGGACAGCGACACGGGGACAAACACCCCGGCACCCGGCGGGATGTCGAACGAAGACGCGGCTGGTGCTTTGCCGCGGCGGAAGAGCAGCAGCGGGAGACGGAAGAGCAGTTTAATAATCGCCACGCCTTGCCAGAACACCAGCCCCACCATAAAACTCATCGGGAGCATAAACAGCCCGGCGACCCCGGCCAGAAACCAGCCCGGGGCCAACCACTCTGCCACGGCGGCCCCTAGCAGACCACTGCCCAGAAAAACGAGGAGTAAAACCCCAAACTGTGCCGACACCGACGGGGCAGGGCGGGCCGGTTCTGTTTCAGCCATGCGTGTGGAAAAGGAGCGGGAGAGAACGCGCTCCTTCCCTACGCCACGCTACCGCAGACGTTGCAACCGGGTCGCTACTCCTGCACCACCAGCGTCAGCCCATACTCGCGGTCTTCGATGGCGATGCCATTAGGGAAATACGGGATGATAAATGTGCTGTCTCGGGTCACATTCAGTTCCATCACATCAATGGTCCCGTTTCGGTCGACGCTATAGCGGAGGTCGTTGGCGCTGGACGAGTTCGTAATCTCGACTTCGTAGGTGCGGACCACTTCGTCGTTCTGCCGCAACGTAATCACGCGCTCGCCGAAGCCGCGCCGCACGCGCACCAGCGCAGGCGTCACGTTTTTACGCTTGCCCTCTACGTACACCTGGGCAACTTTAGGAGGGACCACCGAGGTGTCGGCTTCCACCACAAGAAAAGCCGGACGCGTTGGGCCTTTGGTCTCATTTGTCTGGGCACACCCAGCAAGCAACAGGATCACAAACACGGAGAAGAGGGGCAGGACGAGGGATCGCTTCATGGGGACCTCCGGAAGAAAAGAATGAAAGAGGGGAAACCGACAAAAAACCGTGCCAGCCTTGCAGGTCATTTCCCTGATGGTACCTGACCACGCCCTGATACCTACCCGACGTGCGCAAAACCGGGGTGAACCGTAGAAAAACGTGGCTGGACAGACCCCGCGGTTCGATCAAAGGGACCGCCGCTTAAGGGCCGGGCGGCGGCGGTCACCAACATCATGTATGGAATGAGCGACAAGGGTGTTTTTTTGAGCGCTCAAATTACCGCACGAGGCAACGGCCAACGGCATCGGTTTTTTTCCGACGCAAGCGTCTGGGAATGCGGCCAGGAAAAGATTCAAATAGGGCTGGCAGAGGCGTAAAATAGGTCTTATCATGTAGAACTTGTGAAACCGCTTCCGCCACGCTTTCGCTGCATTCCCCGTCGCGCACCCCGCTTTTGTGCGCGATTTCTGCATACGGATCCCACCCTCATAACGTTGGAGAAGACGGATGACTACTGATTCCACCGCTGGTTCCATTAACCAAAAGCGCCTGTTTCTGGGTAGCTGCCTTGCCCTGATTGCGACGGCCACGGCCTTTGCTGTGGTGGGCGCGATTATGAATTCCCTGAAGGCCGAGTTTGTGCTCACCAACGCCGAAGTCGGCTGGATTGCGGGCGCTGCGCTCTGGGGTTTTACTGTTTCGATGGTCGTCTTCGGCCCCTTCGTCGATGTGATCGGCATGAAGCGGTTGATGTGGCTGGCCTGCCTCGGGCATGTCGCGGGCGTGCTCATCATGGTGTTCGCCACCGGCTTTACGATGCTCTTCATCGGGGCGCTCGTCATCGCGATGGGCAACGGGCTTGTCGAAGCCGTGTGTAACCCGCTCGTGGCAGCGCTTTATCCCGACAACAAAACCGTCAAGCTGAACCATTTCCACGTCTGGTTTCCGGGCGGCATCGTCTTGGGTGGCCTCGGCGCATACGTGCTGGCGCAGGTCGGCATCACACAGTGGGAACTCACGCTGTCGCTGATTCTGATTCCGGCGGTGATTTACGCCTTCCTGTTTATGGGGCAGGAATTCCCCGAAACGGAGCGCGTCGCCAAACAGATCTCCACCGCCGACATGTGGAAAGCGTGCATCACGCCGTTCTTCCTGCTGATGCTGCTCTGCATGATGATGACTGCCTCGCTGGAACTGGGGCCGAACCGCTGGGTCCCCGCCGTGCTCGAAGCCGGGGGCATCGCAGGCATCCTGGTGCTGGTCTACATCAACGGCCTGATGGCTGTCTTGCGCTTCCGCGCGGGTGACCTCGTGCATCGCCTCCAGCCGACGGGCATCCTGCTGGCCTCGGCCATTCTCGCGGGCCTGGGGCTGCTGTGGCTCTCCTACGCCGAAACCACCGTGATGGCCTTCGCCGCCGCCACGGTCTTTGCCATTGGCGTGTGCTACTTCTGGCCCACCATGCTGGGCGTCGTCGCCGAGCGCAACGTGGCAGGCGGCGCGCTGGCACTGGCGCTGATGGGCGGGGCCGGGATGGCCGCCGTGGGCCTCATCACCTCACCGCTGATGGGCGACATCGCGGACGGCTATGCCCACGAACGATTTGAAATGCAAAGCCAGGAAACCATCCAGGTGCTGCAGCAGGCCCGCGACACCTTCCCCACACTGGCGCAAGCCGCCGAAGGGGAACAGGGACAAGACATCCTGAGCGCCTTGGAGCAGGTGAACAGCGTGCTGAGCGCCCAAGAAAGCGCCGGGAGCCTTCCTGAGATTGAAACGGCCAACGCACTGCGCGCCATCATCAACAGCGGCGGTGATGCCCCCGTGGTGGGCCAGGCCAACGCCATCCTCGGACCGGCGGACAACTACGGCGGTCGGCTGTCCTTCCGCTGGGTGGCCCCGCTCTCCATTTTCCTTGCCATCGTCTTCGGCATCCTCTACGCAAAAGACCGCAAAGGCACCACGCCACATGTGCCGGAGCCCGAGGAAGCCCCCAGCATGGCCTGATTCGGCTCCGCTCCCGCCGTATTCAACGCCCCTGTCTGGTTTTCTCAGGCAGGGGCGTTTTTTGTGCCCGGCCCGGTCTGCACAAACTCGGCCTTTCTTGTCATCTCGACGACCAGCGGGAGGAGAGATCTCCCACTTAATAGGATTGGCTAAACGATAACGTGGGAGATCTCTCACATCCGTTCGAGATGACAGGGGTATATGTAGTGCAGGACGTACCCACGCCTTTCCATTCGTCTAAGAATCTATCCGAAATCCTTCTGCTACGTTCCCTCTCCCTCGATGGGAGAGGGACAGGGTGAGGGTGAGATGCCCCCAGCAAGACAACAAGGTTTTCCAACGTCTCCCCCTCACTCTGTCTCTCTCCCGCCAGGGGAGAGAGGACTCTTTCGCGAAGGAAGGTATCCAGACATCGACGGTCACAATCCGTATCATTCCGAACTTTTCGGAATCTCAGAAGGAAGAAAAGCCGATAGGAGATCCTGAAACAAGTTCAGGATGACAACCCGTCTTGAAGTTTTTGGATAGGCACTAAACCCACCCCTTCGCCTTCGCTTCCTCGTAGCCTTTAGCGCGCAGCACCGAGGCGGGGTTGTCCAGCTTGCCGTAGCCCCACTCGTTAAACTGGCTGCGGTCGCCGTTGTAGTCGGTGTGGGTGTCGCGGCGGATGATGTCTACCACATCGAGGTCGGCGGCCAGCTTCCACGTCTCGGCCTTCGTGAGGTACATCAGCGGCGTGTGGATACGCAGGTCGGTGTCCAGCGCCAGCGAGAGGCTGGTTTGCATGCTGTCGATGAACACGCGGCGACAGTCGGGATAACCCGAATAATCCGTCTGGCACATGCCACCCACGAGGTCATAAATCCCATGGTTGTAGGCATGCCCGGCGGCCAGCGTTAGAAAGAGGGCGTTGCGGGCCGGAACGAACGAGGCAGGGAGGGCGGCATCGCGTTCGTGGGCCTCGGCGATGGGTTTGTCGTGCTCTGTCAGCGCCGAGCCGTGCAGGGTGCCGGTGATATCGAAGACGGTGAACGGCACGTCGGCGTGGTCCGCGATCAGGTGCGCCTGCTCCAACTCCACGGCGTGTTTCTGGCCGTAGTTAAACCCGATGGCTTCCACCCGCGCAAAGCGGGCCTTGGCCCAGAACAGGCAGGTGGTGGAATCTTGTCCACCGGAAAACAAAACAAGGGCAGCGTCTTGGTGAGGCATGGGCTGGTGGGATTGTTTCAGATCCAGCGCGTTGAACTTCGCGCAGCGGATGGCGTTCGCGCACTCGTTTTTATGGTCAAACAACACCCACGATGGAAACCCCGAACGGAACGGTGACGGACGTGTCGCAGAAGCTACGCGAGGTGCAGGAGCGGGCGCGACGCCACACCGAGCAGGCGCTCGACTACATGGCGCAATACGGCGTCCAGCCCGAAGGGCAGGTGCAGCTTTTCCTCCCGCCCGACACCCGCCAACAGGAGGTCCACCGGCTGCCCTATGAACACGCCGCGCAGCAGGTGGTGGTGTATGAAACCGAGCCGGGTGAGTTCTCGGCGCTGTGCCCCTTCTCGGGCCTCCCGGACTTCGGGACGCTGCGGCTCGAATATGTGCCGGGCTCGTGGATTCTGGAACTGAAGAGCCTGAAATACTACCTGCTCTCGTGGCGCAACATCGGTGCGGCACAGGAAGACCTTACGGCCATTATCTACGAAGACCTCAAGCGCCACCTGCACGATGCCGCCTACCTGACGCTCACCACCGTCTACAACGTGCGCGGCGGCATCCGCACCACCTGCGCCATCGACAGCCGCACCCAAACCAAGCCCTCCTGACCTGTGGAAATTGTCATTATTGCGGCTGTCGCAGAAGAAAACCGCGTCATTGGGAACGACCTTGACCTGCCCTGGCACCTCCCCGAAGACCTCAAGCGGTTCAAACGCCTCACGCTGGGCCATGCGTTGCTGATGGGGCGGCGCACCTTTATGTCGCTGGTATATCAATTTGGCGGCCCACTCAAGGGACGGCGCAACGTCGTGCTGACATCGAAGGGGTTGGATCACGACTATCCTGATGTGGAGGTGTACCGATCCATCGACGAGGCCCTGGCGGCGCTTGCGGATGAACCCCTCGTCTTTATCGGCGGCGGGGCGGCCATTTACCAGCAGTTTCTGACCCGTGCAGACCGCATGGAGCTCACGCTGGTGGAAGGCCATTACGAGGGCGACACCTTTTTCCCCCCCTTCGAACACTTGGTGGGGGAACGCTATACCATCACCGAAGAAGACAAACGGGAAGGGCTACGGTTTGTGACGTATGTCCGGCGTTCCGGGCTGCCGCCTGCGGATTCACCAGCTTGAAACGATGGTCCACCGGCGGATCAGGATGAGCAGGCCGAGAATGGCTAGCACCACAAAGGCCCCTATTTCCATGGACGTAAAATGCCGCCGGTTCCACTCGCCGCGCCGCCGCGAGGAAGGGCGGAAGAACGATGTCCATTCGTTGAGCCCCAAAATGACCAACATCAGGAAGGTGCACAGATAGGTATAAAAAAAGCCTTCCGCCTCATAGTAGGAGTAGAAAAAAGCAACCGGCGACCCGATAAACAGCGGCAAGGCAAACGCCAACGCTGGAAGCGGCGACTTCCATGATTTCCATCCGTGATGCCGGGCCTTCCTAATCTTTCGCGCCGAGTCGTAGGAGGGCGCATGCAACGAAGGCAAATCGTTGGTTGTCTTTTTATCTATGTCTTGCATTTCAGACACTACGATTCCTGCAGACGGGGGGATGGTTAAACGCCGCGGAAAGCCAAGAAACACCTGCTTCGGGTGCCGCGATAGAAGGATAAAAGTAATACTTTCACCCCCTTTTTTCCAGTTTTCCTTAAGTTTATCTGCAAGAGGCTACGATTATATAAACCTTGCTTGCGCGTCCACGAAATCCAGCAGTCCGTACCATACCCAACCAGTCAAAAACCTCTAATTCATTCGGTGGCTGCATCTGGTGGCAAAAAAGCGCTTTTTTCTGTGCCTGAATCTCTTCTCCCTTTCCCACCAGAAGCACAGTTGCTGTTGCATTGTGCGCAGGGCCACCCTTCCGATGCCGCGCGGGCGCAGGTAGATGCACTGCTTTCCCAACCCCTTCGATGGACGTATGTCTTCGAGTTGGCTCGCTGGCATGGCCTCACCCCGCTGTTGCATCATCAGTTAAGCACGCACCCCCAGGTGCCTGCCTCGGCCCTAAAAACCTTGCGGCGGCGGTTTCAAGCCAATGCCGCCCGCAGCCTCCAGATGACCAGCGAGTTGCTGCGTATTCAGGGCGCTATGGAAACGGCTCACATACCGATGGTGGCCTACAAAGGCCCCCTGCTGGCGCAGGCGTTGTTTAACAACCTTACGCTGCGGCAATGTTATGACCTCGACCTGCTGGTGTCGCCCGAGGATGTGCCCCGTGCCCTTGGTGTGCTCCGGGAGTTGGGCTACCCCCGTCCCCGGCAGGCCGACCACCTCCCTGCTGACAGCAGCCAGTTCGCCGTGATTCATCCCGCGCATCATACCATCGTTGAACTCCACTGGCTGCTGGCCCCGCCGCGCCATGCCTACGCGTTCGATATGGAGGCGATGTGGCAACGCCGAGAAAGGATAACGGTGGCGGGAACCCCGTTTGATACCTTTGGGGCCGAAGACCTGATGGTGCTGCTTTGTACCCACGGTGTCAAACATTTCTGGCGGCGGCTGCATTGGCTGGTGAGCGCCGCCGAGTTGCTGCGCGTGCGCCCTGATCTGGATTGGGACCTGGTGATGCGGGAAGCCGACCGGATACGGGGCCGCCGGGCCGTGATGCTGGCGCTGTATCTCTCCGAGTCGCTGCTGGAAGCCACCATCCCTCCGTTCATCACGGCCCATCGACGCGCCTCGATTCGGCGGCTTGCGCATCAGACCTATGGCTGGCTGTTTCATACACCCGGCGCTATTCCCCAGGACCTCGATCCGCCGGGAGCCCTGCGCCGGGCGTGGTTTCAGTTTTATGTACGCGAAGGTGTGCGCGAAGGCTGGGCCTATGGGAAACATCGCCTGCGCCGCCTGATAGGCATGGACCGGCAGACCGCCTCATTTGCCGAGGTCGTTCGGACTTCTCCCGACCGCCTGGGGCGCTGGCTGGAACGGCATCGTAAGGAATAAACCGTATACTATATTCTTTAGCCCACTGCCTTACGAAGGGATTCGACCATGGCCTCCTCTTTCCGCTCTCGCACCCGCGACCCGTTCCGTATCGGACCGTGGCATGTGGCCCCAGAAAAGAACGAGATCACGCAGGACGAAACAACCCTTTCGCTTTCGCCCGTGCAGATGGACCTGCTGCGCCTCCTTGCCGCGCATGCCCCAGAACCCGTGTCGCGCCAAGCAATCCTGGTTGCTTTTCATGAAGCGGGGGCGTTGACGCCTGCTACGTTGCCCCAGCAGATGCATGAACTTGCCGCGCTATTGAAGCAAAACGTCCAGCAAAAGGCATTAATCGCCATCACAAAAGATGGGCATTACCGACTGGCGCCTCCGGTGGTTTTCAGTGACCCGGTGATGGATCAGATGCGTAAACCCACGGTGATTAGCGTGGGCGGCAGAAAGCGCAGGTTCCACAAAACATCTACGGACGCGCCCCTGCCCCCCTCTGAACATCGGGGCGCGCGATCAAAATGGCTCCCGCTCGTTTTTTTTATCGCGGCGCTGGCGATATCGGGCGGTGCGTTCTGGTACGTCAATCAGCAGCAGCAGCAGCGGCGGGCCCAGCAAAGTCGGCCCGCGCTCACCATGCCCGAAACCGTCGCGCTCGTCGAATCGGTGTCGTTTGAGGGGGGCGCGGCGCTTTCACCTGATGGAGCCACCCTTGCGTTCTCGCAGTCCAGCCCCGACAGCACGGCCGCGCACCTCTTCCTTCAAGCCGGACCAAATGCCACACCCCAGCCGCTCACGCAGGCAGCAACGCACGATGTGCATCCGGTGTGGTCGCCCGATGGCACCCAGCTCGCCTTTCTACGGTATGCTTCTGCCGAAACTGCGTCGTGCGATATTTACCGTATCGACGTTGCCACGGGTGCCGAGGAACTCGTGGCCGCGTGTGGGCGCAAACCACTCGCCGACCTTGCGTGGTCGCCCGATGGCGGAGTCCTGGTCTTCAGCGAACAGCCCGACCTCAACACTCCGAGCCAGTTGGTGGCGCTCGACCTGGCAACGGGCACACGCACCATCCTCACGGATCCTCCCAATCGCACCATGGGCGACACCACCCCCTCGTTTTCGCCGGACGGCCGGTGGATTGCGTTTGCCCGCCACGAACATTCGGTCAGCGCTGACGTGTTTCTCGTCAGTGCGACGGGGGCCACCACGCGCCGCCTGACCCACTTCAGGCGTCCCCTTTTTGGCCTCGATTGGACGCCGGATGGACAAAGCGTGATTTATGCCTCGGAGCCTCTCAGCCAGGCGCAGTTGTGGCGGATGCCGCTGGATGGCGGGCGCGCGCGGATGATCCCAACCTCACAAGGTGCCGATGCGCGGTATCCCCACGTGGCCCGGCAGGCCGGTACCCTGGTCTATCAACAGCACCCCAAAGAGATTGAGCTGTGGCACGCCTGGCTTACATCCGAGGCAACACCCCCTGCGCCGTTGCTGTCCGGTGCGGTACGGGACCATCAACCCTTGTTTGCCCCTACGGACGACCGTGTCGCGTTTGTCTCCTTCCGCTCGGGCTGGAGCGAACTGTGGCTCCTCGACCCGGCTGCCGACACACCGGTGGCCCTGACGCATTTCAGCGGTCGGTGGGTCAACGTGCCCCAATGGTCGCCGGACGGCACCCGGCTGCTGATTTCTGCGACGGGTCAGGGCGGCTACCTCCTCTACCTCATCGACCCTAGAGGCGGGGAGCCCACCCTTATTTCTCTCGACGACGGAAGCATGCGGGCACCGAGTTGGTCGCACGACGGGCAGTGGATCTATTATGGCTCGAACAAAGGCGGGACGTGGGAGGTGTGGCGCAGGGCAACCAACGGAGAAGGAGTGCCTCAGCAAATGACGCGCAACGGCGGGCGCGTCGCCAAAGAGGACCCGCAGGGACGATGGTTGTATTACACCAAAACCAATGAGACCGGCCTCTGGCGCAAACCCTTGCCCGATGGCCCCGAAGAACAAATCCTCGACACATTGACGCCTGCCGACCTCGCCAACTGGCAGCTTGCCGACACCGGCATCTATTTCGTTCAGCGCCTCGCCGACGGCACCAGCCCCGTCTTTTTCCTCGATCTGGCAACGGGGCAAACCACGCAACGCTTTACTCCTCCCCGCCCGCTGCCGGGTTCGCTTCCGGCATTCTCGGTGTCGGCAGATGGGCAGCGAGTCATCTTTACACAAACCCTTTCGCAGCCCGGCGAGATTCGGCTGATGGAGGCGTTACCGTAGGCTGTACATCTGCTCTGGCGGCAGCTTGGAGCCGAGCATAAACTCGCCGATGGAGGTCTCCTCGTAGTAGTTGGTCCCCGCCGCCCGGGCAAACACTTCCGAGTTGCCATTGCCGATGCCGCTGGGCGCGAGGTTCATCGCCGTGGCGACGAGGTACATCGTCTGGTAAACCACCCCGGCATGTTTCAGCATGAGCGCATAGGCGATGGAGGCGTATTTCCACGCGAACCGCTGGAACCGCGCCGTGAGGATGATGCCTACCTGCCGCGTCTCGGGGGTGGTGTTGGAAGCCCACGCCATCCGAGCGATGAGCGTTTCCACCTCTTCGGTGCGCCCGCAGCAACGGCCCAGTTGGTGGCGCTCGGGGTCGTAGTGATACAGCCCAGATTCTAACCCGTCGCACTGGTTGACGACGACGTAAAACTCCTGCTCATACAACGCGCCGCCGCTGGGATAGGGACGCTGCGCCACCGTCATGCGCTTGGTCACGCCTTGGCGGCGCAATGGCAGTTGCCAGAAGTCCACGATGCGGGCCACGCGGTACAAAAACTCGCCCAGTTGATCGAGCGTGATGGGTTTTTCGCGGTCGTAGTGACGCACAGACTGCCGCGCCTCCTGCACCTCGGTCAGCGTGGGGTCGTGGGCGATGATCTCGTCGAGGTCGGGCCGGAAGAGCGGGATGGTTTCCTCGAACGCAACGGCCTTGACGGGCGGCGGCGACTCGAACTCGGTCATAAAACGGTACGTCCCGCCCGCCGGGTAGTTGTGCCGCCCGTCGCGTGTCCGCGCATGGAACAAGAGGTCGTGAAACTCCCACGACCGCAACACCTGATCCTGCGACTCCGGGGTGTTGCCGTCGGCGTCTACCGCTTCGGCCATACCCGCATGCAGCAGCGCTCCGAGAATTTCGGTGGCTCCCTCAAGCGTGAGGCCGTCTACGGCTTCGGCCAGTTCTTCTGCTGTGCAGCCTTTGCCGACCACCCCAAACGCTGCCGCCGCCTGCGGGGCCTGCACCACCAGCCGGGCATACGACTTGGGGCATTCAATCAGCGTGTCGTCGCCGTCCTGGTGCAGGTAGGCAAACCGCGAGAGCTTGTACGTTTGCGCCGGATCGACGGCGGGGGCCTCCGCGTCGGTGTCGAAATAGTCGGAGAAGGGTTCGAGGGTGAGGAGTGCCATTTATGTGTGGGAGAGTGGGAGAAAAGGGGTGTTGGAGAACGTCTGGAAACTACAAAAACGAGATGCAGAAAAGTAGGTCTTTGCCCATTGCTACCAGGGCGAGTAGGTATCAAAAAGAAGCGGTAGCCACCCCTGAAGAGTGCTACCGCTTGTACAAATTCGCATCGATTAAAAACACGCTACGCGCTGGCGCAGAAATCGCAGGCGCAGGCACTGGAGCAGGCGCTTAAACAGGAGGTGCCGCAGCCGCTGTCGCAGGCGCAGACGCAGGCACTGTTGCAACCGCCGCTGCAGGCGGTGGCGCAGCCGCTGTCGCAGGCGCAGGAGCAGCCAGTGCCGCAGGCGCTGTCGCAGGCGCTTTGGCAACCGCTGTCGCAGTCGCTGTCACACGAGGTCACAGGACCAGACTGTGCCATCGCCGAACGCGGGGCCATGATGGTCTCCACCGCCGGAAGCAGCAGCGTCAGCGACCCCACCAACCCGATCTTGCGCACGAACCGACGCCGCGAGGCCCGCAACGCCTCGGCACCCCGATCCGCCACCGCCTCTTCCAGCAGATGCGCCCGGTGCAGCTTCGCCAGCGTCATCAATACCAGGTCTTCGTCTGCCGTCTCGTTCAGTTCGGCTTGCAAAATAGCGACGAGATCGGCGATGCTTTTCGTGCCATCGGCGTGCTCAAAGATCAGCGCGGCGGTGCGGTTGAGCGAATGTGAGAGGTTGCGCTGCTGGTCGAAGACGACGAGGTCGTCGCCCGTTTGTTGGAGAAGCAGGCCGTCGGTGCGGCGGCGTGGATGTGGCATGGGCATAATCGGTTGTGGTTCTACATGAAAAGGGACGCATCCGGTCTCCTCGAACACGCCCCTTCTCCATCAACTACGTAAATAAAGTATTTGCTTACACATAGACATGCAAGCTGAGCTATAAAAAAATAGCATCACTGTCCCACAAACGCCTACGCACTCGCGCTGAAATCGCTGTCGCAGGCGCTCAGGCAGCCGCTGGCGCAGGCGCTGGAGCAAGAACTGGCGCTGTTGCTGCCGCTGGCGCTGTTGCTGGCGCAGGCGCTGGAGCAGCCGCCGATGCAGATGCTGGCGCTGTTGGTGCCGCTGGCACTGTCGCAGGAGCAGGAAGTGGCGCAGGAACTGTCGCACCCGCTGGCACACCCGCTGGCACACCCGCTGTCGCTGTCGCTGTCACAGGACGGGCCGGACTGTGCCATCGCCGAACGCGGGGCCACGATGGTTTCCACCGCCGGAAGCAGCAGCGTCAACGACCCCACCAACCCGATCTTGCGCACGAACCGACGACGCGACGCACGCAACGCCTCCGCGCTACGATCTGCCACCGCCTCTTCGAGAAGGCGTGCCCGCCGCAACTTCGCCAGCGTCATCATCACCAGGTCTTCGTCTGCCGTCTCGTTCAGTTCGGCTTGCAACACGGCTACCAAGTCGGCGATGCTGCGCGTGCCATCGGCGTGTTCAAAGACGAGCGCGGCGGTGCGGTTAAGCGAATGCGAGAGGTTACGCTGCTGGTCGAAGACGACGAGGTCATCGCCGGTGTGCTGGAGGAGCAGGTCGCTGGTGCGACGGCGGGGGTGAGGCATGAGCATGTCCGTTTGCGGTTCTACATAAAAAAAGGACGTATCCGGTCTCTCGAACACGCCCCTTCTCATTGATCCTACTGAAGGTAAGATCTTTATCGATGCCCAGAGATGCAAGGCGAACGAAAAACGCCGACGCTATCCCAACGTCCTACGCGCTCGCGCAGAAATCGCTCTCGCAGGAGGTGCCACAGGCAGTGATAGACAAGGCACAGCCACCGGGACAGCCACTGGCACAGGCAGTGGCACAGGAAGTGCTACAGCCGGAATCCGATTCGCTCTCGCAGGAGGCCGCGCTGGCAGTGCCAGACTGGGCATGGGCCGAATGCGGGGCGACCACCGTCTCCACCATCGGCAAGAGCAGCGTCAGCGAGCCCACCAAGCCAATCTTGCGCACGAACCGTCGGCGCGAGTTGCGCATCGCTTCTGCCGTCCGAGGACCTGCTTCTTCCAGCAGATGCGCCCGGCGTAGCTTGCCGAGCGTCATCAAAACCAAGTCCTCGTCCGCCGTCTCGTTCAACTCCGTTTGCAAGAGCGCCACCAAGTCATCCACGCTGCGCGAACCATCGGCGTGTTCAAAGACGAGCGCGGCGGTGCGGTTGAGCGCATGCGAGAGGTTACGCTGCTGGTCGAAGACGACGAGGTCCTCGCCGGTTTGCTGGAGGAGCAGGCCACTGGTGCGGCGGCGGGGGTGAGGCATGGGCATGTCTGGTTGCGGTTCTACATGAAAAAGGGGCGCATCCGATCTCCTCGAACACGCCCCTTCTCCATCATTCAGTTTAAGCAAGATCTTTATCGGCGCTACGAAACGCAAATCCGCTACAAGAACATCGGAATCGGGTTCATATCCTCTTCGGCGACGGGCGCGTCCAGCCAGCCCATCTTGACGGGCGTGTCGTAGAGGCGGCCGGGGGCGAAGCGCGACCAGAAGTGCCGCAGGCCGGGCACAATCACTTTCACACACGGCAGCTTGATGTCAGGGCGCGTCTGGTCTACCACCAGCATCTCGTAGCCCTGCTTCTCGACGACGGACTGGCAATACAACACGTCGTCGCGGATATCGTCGGTCCACAGCTTGCCGAAATCGCTGGCGGTGGCAAGCGGCGTATTGGGATCAGGAACGAAATACGGCTGGTTTTCGAGGTTGGCCGTCGTCATCCAGCGGTCTACTTCCGAGGCATGCCCATCGGCTTTTTCTTCGGGCTTGGGCTGGTAGATATCCACGCCGAAGTCGAGGAAGCGGGCCGAGAGTTGCACCATCTCGGTGACGGCGCGCAGCACCGCAATCCGGGCGTCGAGGTGCGCCCCAAAGCCCATCAGCAACTGGCTGCCGGTTTCTTCCATGGCCGAGCAGCACACAAACGCGGGAATGCCGAGGTCGGTGGTCAGGTTCAGCACCCACAGCGACCGCCCATTCTCGGCCAGGTACGTCCGCATCTTGTTGATGTACGGATCGTCGAAGCTGTCGAGGTCCACGGCGGGTTTCTGGATACGTGGATACCACCACAACCCCACACTGTCGCGTTCCACCAGTTCAAAGAAGCCTTGCAGAATGGCCTCCTCGATGGTATTTCCGGCGGCGTTGCCGTTGCTGCATGCGTGGACGAAGAGCGGCGTTCCCTTGGGAAAATGGTAGCCGAAATAGGTAAACGCGGTCGGCAGATACCGATGCTCCTGATGGGTAAGCGACCACACCGGCGACCATGCGATCTCCATGTCGGGGTCGAAGCGCATGGGCACGCGGTTGAACTTGGAATCCCTGCTGTTCCAGTCTTCGCGGGCGGCGAACTGCGCCTCGCTGTAATGCATGCAGTCGTTCGGGTGGATGGCCCGGTCGCCGAGGTCTTTCATCACGGCGCGGGTGAACGGCTCATCGCCGCGCCACACGGCGGAGTAGCGTTCGAGCGTTTCGCAGATGGCGCTGGCGCGGGCCTGAATGTCGGTGGCCCCTTTGCCGCTGCTCTGGCTGCGGATGCGGCCCTGCAGGTCCTTCAGGCTGAACCAGTGAAACGCGGTGTTGCGCCCGGCTTGATAGAAATACAGCCCTTTGTCGGCGGTTTTGCCGCGCTTGAGTTGGTTGACGGCCCCGGTGAGGCGGCTGACGTGGTGTTCGTAACGCTTGACCGTCACATCGGGCGCGACGGTGCGGTGGCCACCGTCGTGGGTGAAGTGTTTTTGTTGACTTTCGAGGACCACCGGATGCGCGGGCTGCTCTTCACCGTCGAGTGCCACGCCGCAAGCCGGGCACTGCGGGCGCTGCACAATCCCATGGCGCTGCTTCTGGAGCGAGCGCAGGTTGATCGTGACGAGCGCGTTTTCGAAGGCGGTGGTGTCGTCGCGGGCGATCCAGTCGGCAATCTGGAGGGCGGCGAGGTGCAGGGCAGTCTGCTGGGTGGCGGCCGTTTGCGCACGCGGAGCCGCCACGAGAAACGGATCGGCGTCGGGCCGGGCGAGGGCGGTGCGTTTTTGCAGGAACGTCTCGACGGGCTGGTTGAGGCGCAGGCGCTGCGCCATGCACTCCCAGCAGGCGGTGTCCCACGGGCGCACGAGCGGCCCCATCCACAGTTCGGCCCCCACGGGCTTCACCAGCAGCCACGGTGTCTCGTCGTCCAGCCGTTCCTCGTTGTAGGCCGCCAGATCGGGATGTTGGTAGTCGTCCACCAGCAGGATGCGCAGCGCGGCGTTGGGTTGTACCTGCACGTTGGCCGTTTGCAACGCCTGCGCAAACCCTTTGGCGTCTACGTCGCCGAGCGTGTCGAGGGCCACGGTGGTGCGGGCGAGGCGGGCGTGGGCGTCGGAAGCGGACGTGTTCTGGCCCGACCACCACGCGGCGTCCTGTGCGTCGATTCCTCCGTCTTCCGCAGGCGCTTCTTCCAGCACCTTGCTTTTTTCCAGCTCGGCGAGGGTGTCGTAGAACTGTTCGGCGGTGAGGCCCTCGGGCAGGTTGGCAGCGATCTCGTCCACGGTGCGCCCGTCTAGCAGGCGGGCGACGGACCCGTAGTGCGGCTCGGCGAGGATAAACGGCATGCCTTCGGAAAGCAGCACGAGGCCGTCGAGTTGCGGCACAACGCGGTACTTGGGCTTAAAAACGGGACGGACAAACGCCGTGGTGGTGGTGACTTCCATACGTGGGTACTGCTAGGATAAAAGGGTAGGCAGGACGATTGAAGGGAGGTGTCGTGTGGTCCAGCGGTTTTTTAAGCGGAACCACGTTGCGCCGGACACTACACCCCAGGCATTGAAGATACAAAACCCCACCGCCCGAACCCAAGGACAAGGACGGACGAAGGGGGATGGATACAAAACTGGGGTGTGGTGCCACACCCGCACGCTACGCACTCGCGCAGAAGTACGATAGCGAGTCGCAACCGCCGCAGACACAAGAAACCGAATCACAGCCTGAATCACTATCACAGTACGAATCACTGGCACAGCCATCGGCCGTAAAGCAGTTACCACAGGTCCCGGGGCCATCTCCACCTGCACAGCCCGAGGCCGAGTTACTGTTACAGCCTGAGTTACTACCACAGCCGCCAATCGATGAACAGGACGAATTTGTATTGCATCCCGAATCGGAGTCGCTGTCACACGACGGCCCCGATTGCGCCATCGCCGAGCGCGGGGCCATGATCGTCTCCACCGCCGGAAGCAGCAGCGTCAGCGATCCCACCAGTCCAATCTTGCGCACAAAACGACGACGTGACGCACGCAGCATCTCTGCGCTCCGGTCTTCCGCCGTCTCTTCCAGCAGACGCGCCCGGCGCAGCTTCGCCAGCGTCATCACCACCAGGTCCTCGTCGGCCGTCTCGTTCAACTCCGCTTTGAGTAACACGACAAGGTCGGCGATGCTCTTGGTGCCATCGGCGTGCTCAAAAATCAGCGCGGCGGTGCGGTTGAGCGCATGGGTAAGGTGGCGCTGTTGGTCGAAGACGACGAGGTCGTCACCGGTTTGCTGGGTAAGCAGGCCGCTGGTGCGGCGGCGAGGGGGAGGCATGAGCGTGTCCGGTTCCGTGTTACATGAAAAAGGGGCGCATCCGTTCTCTCGAATACGCCCCCTCTCGATAAATCTACTTAAGCAAGATCTTTATCGATAACCACACATGCAAGGCGAATGAAAGAATGCTAGACCGATGCGCTACGCACTCGCGCAGAAATCGCAGGAGCAGGAGGAGTCGCAGCCGCTGGCGGAGTCGCTGGCGCTTAAGCAGGAGCACGTGGAGGCGCAGGAGGTGTCGCAGCTGCTGGCGCAGGCGCAGGCGCAGGAGGTGGAGCTGGCGCAGCCGCCAACGCTGGTGCAGCCGGTGGCGCAGGAGGTGTTGCAGCCGCTGGAGCAGCTGGAGGCGCAACTGCTGGCGGAGTTGCTGGCGGAGGAGGTGTCGCAGGCGGTGTCGCAGGAGCTAGAGCAGCCGCTGTCACTGTCGCTGTCACACGACGGACCTGACTGCGCCCGCGCCGAACGCGGCGCGACGATGGTTTCCACCGCTGGGAGCAGCAGCGTTAGCGAACCCACCAACCCAATCTTGCGCACAAAACGCCGACGCGAGGCCCGCAGCATCTCTGCGCTCCGGTCTTCCGCCGTCTCTTCCAGCAGACGCGCCCGGCGCAGCTTCGCCAGCGTCATCACCACCAGGTCCTCGTCCGCCGTCTCGTTCAACTCCGCTTTGAGTAACACGACAAGGTCGGCGATGCTCTTGGTGCCATCGGCGTGCTCAAAAATCAGCGCGGCGGTGCGGTTGAGCGAGTGCGAGAGGTTACGCTGTTGGTCGAAGACGACGAGGTCCTCGCCGGTCTGCTGGATGAGCAAGCGGTCGGTGCGGCGGCGGGCGTGTGACATGAGGGCGTCCGGTGGTGGTTCTACATAAAAGAAGGGGGCGCATCCGGTCTCTCGAACGCGCCCCTTCTCGATGAATCTACTTAAATAAAGTATTTGCCTACACCTAGACATGCAAGCTGAGCCATAAAAACAGCATTCCTGCTCCGCAAACGCCTACGCACTCGCGCAGAAGTATGAATCCGAGTCGCATGCACAAAACGAAGCACAGCCTGAGTCACTGGCACAGCCCGTATCACTGGCACAGCCATTGTCCGTATTGCAGGTATGATCGGGGGGCGAGCACCCAGAAAAAGTTTCACAGCCCGAGGCCGAGTTACTGTTACAGCCTGAGTTACTACCACAGCCCCCATCGCATCCACAGGACGTATTGGAATTGCATCCCGAATCGGAGTCGCTGTCACACGACGGCCCCGATTGCGCCATCGCCGAGCGCGGGGCCATGATCGTCTCCACCGCCGGAAGCAGCAGCGTCAACGAGCCCACCAACCCGATCT
>JAUIDY010000118.1 GCA_030428385.1 Rhodothermia bacterium
CCGCGAGATCAAACACCGTGGAAACGTCAAGTCGTCGCTACGCGATGGAGTTTTTGTCGCCGAAGTTGTAAAACAAAAACTGGAAGGACGTCAGGAAATACGGGTCGTCCTCGACTTTGTGGAAGATGATGGAACCCTGTCACCAACACCCATTGCCCCTTCCCGCCCGGAGCCCCTACAGCCCGTTGATGACATCAAGCCGGAAGAAGCTCCAGACGATTCAGCCCTCCGTACTATCTTAACCGACACAGGAATCTCCGTTAGCGAGGAGCCGCCTCCAGCTGCCCCTCCAGTTGTACCGCTCAGCGGAAACGAGCAAGGCTTCTTGATTCGGATGACCCCGGGCGGCGTGGATGAAGATGAGTTCGACCTTGCTGAGAACGGCGTTACGAATATTGGCCGCGACACGCAAAATACCATCTCTTTCCCCGGCGATAACCTCCTCGCGGCCACGCATGCCTCCATTTCTCACGGTCGAGAGGGTTATTTCCTCCGTGATGAAGGAAGTGACTCGGGTACTTTTCTGAAATTGAGGGCTGGCAAACCGGTGCCACTCGCTGATGGAGACCTGGTCCGACTAGGTCGTCAGATCTTGCTCTTCAGTTGGCAGACGGGCGGGTATTTCTTTGTACACTACGACCACAACGGAACTCCTGTTAACCGGTACGAGATCACCGACGGCACCATTGTTCTGGGCAGGCAAGCACCTGATGTCACACTGAACCCCGATGACAAGGTTCTTTCACGTCGGCATGTCGCCGTTTCTTTTAAAGGAGGTATGCTCACCATTAAAGACCTGGCCAGTCTCAATGGGTCGTATCTGCGGGTACGCGAGCCGATAAAGCTGGAGCATGACGACATTTTCCGTATTGGTCAGCAAATCCTTCGGCTGAGTGTGCGAGAAGAGACAGTGCCCGATGATGCCACCATCTTCCGCGTGGCACCGGCTGCTCCTCCGCCACCGGTGACCCCGTCTTATACCCCATCACCAAGTCCTGCTCCTCCCCCCGTATCGCCACCACCTCAGGCGGCACCTCCTCCCTCCACCCCTGCTCCTCCTGCACCATCACCTGCTCCGGCGTCTCCTCCAGCAACTCCGGCCCCTTCTGGAGAGCCTTCTGTCACCATCATCAACGCTGGTCGGTCGTTCTCTGTTGAGCCGGGACAAAGCATTTGCGATGCCGCCGAAAAGAACGGACTCGACCTAAATGCAGAATGCCACGCAGGTATCTGCGGCAGTGATCCTATCCGTATCGTTGCGGGTGCCGAATTCCTCAATGACGTTGATGACGATGAAGCCGAGGCACTGGAAGATATTTGCGATTTGGAGCCCGGCCCCTGCCGGTTGGCCTGTATGACCAAAGTATCTGGGCCCGTGGTGGTCGAAATTGTCAAGTAATTACGCTTATATAAAAACACGCCCTTTACCCACCCGCGAAGTAGCACTCCGTTGCGCTTCATGACACCCCCGGACCTTGCCGGATTCTACCATTACATACGGACAAGCTACCCATCGGGGCCTGCGTCGCTCCGAAAACCAAGACGCATACGGGAAATTTCCTAGAGATTCCGTGGATCCATCACACCCAAAAGGTCACCTGTTTATTGTGGCCGATGGCATGGGCGGTCACCAGGGTGGCCGTGAAGCCAGTCAGATGGCGGTTCACTTAATTGAAGAGGAATTTTTCTCCGACCCCTCGCCCAATATCCCGGATAGCTTGCTACGGGCCTTCAACGTAGCCAATACCGAAATATACAAGCGCGCCGGTACCGACCCTTCTTTGCGGGGCATGGGCACAACAAGCACCGCCCTGGTCATCATCGGGAGCACTGCCTACTTTGCGCATATCGGAGACAGCCGTGCCTACCGAATCACCGAAGCATCATTTGAGCAAATTACCCAGGACCATTCTCAAGTTGAAGAACTCGTCCGGCGCAACATCCTAACCCGAGAGCAAGCCGAGCGGCATCCTCAACGTAACGTGCTCAGTAGGGCCATGGGAGTACAGGAAGAGATTGAGGTGGATTTCTTTAACAACATCACCATCCACCCAGGAGACAACTTCTTGCTCTGTTCCGATGGGCTGGCGAAAGTCCCAAAAGAAACCATACAGGAGATTATCCTGTCACATCCTCCCCAAGAAGCCTGTGACCTGTTGGTCCAACTCGCCAATGAACACGGCGGTCACGACAATGTAACCGTTCAGGTGGTACGAATTAACGCGCTTCCCACCCAAACACCCAAAGCGCGAAAAAAAGTCGCCTGGCTCGTTGGCATGCTCGTTTTTCTCACGCTAACTGCCCTGGTCGTCTTTTTTATGTTTTGGCCCTTTGCCTAGATAAAACGAGCGTTATATTTGTTCGTACTATACGGTTGTATGGACCGTTGTATCACGAAGCCACGCTTATTTAATCAGGACATACTTAGGACACGACAGGCGGGAATGTTACCTTCATTCCCAATAAGGCACCATGATCGGACAGGTACTAGATACCTATAGAATCGAAGAAGTACTCGGACACGGCGGCATGGGCGTCGTGTACAAGGCCATTGATATCTCCCTTGAAAAGGTGGTTGCGCTTAAGGTGATGAATCCTATCATGGCGCAGGACCCGCACTTCCTCGGCCGTTTTAAGGCCGAAGCCCGGGCGTTGGGACGACTTCACCATCCGAATATTGTCAACGTCTTCGCCTTTCGTCACATCGGCGACCACTTGTTTATCGTGATGGAGTTTGTCGACGGCGGCAACCTCACGGACTTTATTCACGACAAAGGCTCGGTGCCATGGGAAGAAGCACTTCCGCTCATGACCCAGGCTTTGCGGGCCATTGCCTATGCCCATAACGAAAACGTGATTCACCGGGACCTGAAACCCCGTAACATCATGCTCACGCCTGACCGCGTGGTGAAGGTGACGGATTTCGGGCTCGCCAAGATCACCGCAGCCAGTTCCGAATCACTGGTGGCCACCCGTACGGGATTCACAGGCGGGACGCTTTATTATATGCCTCCCGAACAGCTTGAAGGACTGCTCAATGTAGACCACCGCGGAGACATCTATTCATTGGGGATGTCGTTCTACGAGATGCTCGCGGGGAGGACGCCATTTGAAAAGACCAGCTCCGAATTCAAGATCCTGAAGGCCATTGACGCCAGTGCTTTTCCAGCTGTTAATGAACTAAATCAGAGCATTCCGCCCGGTTTGGCTGCGCTGGTCATGAAATCGGTTGCGCGTAATCCAGAAGACCGGTTCCAGAGCGCGGAGGAAATGCTTCAGGCATTGCAAACGTGGGATCGTCAGCCTAAAACCAATCCCCCGTTAGCCTTTTCCCTGGAAAACGACGAAACACTTCTGGCTGCCGACCTCAAGAGCCTGGCGCGCCAAGCCTCTTCTCTCCGTTCCACCACCCAAACAACTGGACACTCCATTACCGAGCAACCGACGGTGGGAGATGGCTACACCTCTACCGCCAGCGATTATCAATCCACCCAAGACCGGACCCCTGACCCCGACCCGGCTCCGCCTGTCCGCCGCAAGTGGCCGATGTACTTAACCGCAGGGATCGGGTTGTTGTTATTGGTCATCACTGGGGTTATTGTCCTGACACGTGGCGATACACCGGCCCCTCCTCCTGAGCTTCCGCCTGCGGCCCTCACGTCCCTATCCATCCGCACTGCCCCGGGCGATGCGGCCGTTATCATCAATGGACAAACGGCTGGTACCACGCCCGTCCAAAACTGGGAAGCAGAACCCGGCGAGGCTCGTATCCGCATTGAAAAAGAAGGTTACACACCCCTCGATACTGCACTCACGGTACAGGCCGAACGTGACAATGCCTTCTTGTTTATTTTAGAATCTCAAACGACGGCGGGACTACCTGAGCTTCCCCCCGATGATTTGCCACCAGATAGTCCCCCGGATCAACCTGAGGTACGTCAAACAGGCAGCCTCACCGTTCGCTCCGAACCCAGCGGTGCGCAGGTGCTGGTTGATGGACAAGCGGTGGGGGTCACCCCCTATACAAGCAGAAATTTAATTGCTGGAAGACACCGCCTCGAATTGCGTCTGGACGGGTACCGAACCGTTCAGCAGCAAGTTCAGGTTCAAGCAGGCAGTGCCAACACCGTTTCGCAAGCCCTCGTGCGGGCACAAGGGACCATTCGTGTTGTTGTCCGTCCCTACGGCGACATTTATATCAACGGTACGCGAAAGGCACAAGAAACCAATGCGGCCTATTCTGAAACGTTGCCCACGGGCGTGTATCGGGTACAGGCGCAACACCCCGTGTTGGGATCATGGGAAAAAAGAGTGCGGGTCACTGACGGGGCTACCAACGAAGTACTCTTTAACTTCCGCGAATCCTATCGCGTGACGGTTATCTCTTCCCCAAACAACGCCGAAATTATCCTTGATGGTCAACCGACGGGACAATATACCCCCAAAGAACTCTCGGTCCCGCCGGGTCAACACACCCTCGCCGTCCGTCGCGACGGATTTGAAATGGTAGGCCGCCCTCGCCAGATCACCGTAGAGGGGGATCTCACAGGCGGTCAGGCCCTTTCGTTTGAACTGCGTGCCTCCAACTGACTCTTATTTACCTAGCTTCTGCCCCTATGCCTCACTCGCTACGCTTTGTATTGCTTTCCCTTTTTTTGGTAGGAAGCATTTCTAGCTTTTCATTGCCCGTGTTGGCGCAGCAGCGGAATTGCTCGGAGATCCTCCGCACTGCGCAGCAAGACTACGACCTCGGTCGCTTTGATGACGTGATCACTAATCTCCAACCCTGCCTGGATGATACGGGGCTCTCGGAAGAGGAACGGCGGCGTGGCTATCGCTTAATGGGTCTCAGTTTCCTGGGTAAAGATGCAGAAAATGATGCCCGTGATGCCGTTAAGCTTTTGCTCGAACTAGTTCCGAATTACCAACCGAACCCCGTCGAAGACCCGCCTACTTTTGTACAGATGGTGGAAGAGATTCGTCAGGAAATGGATAGCCCTTCGCCCCCCTCCAACCCTTCCAACACAGCCCAAGCGGGGTCTGGCGGTGGGATTAAAAAATGGTTGTTGATCGGGGGCGGAGTGGCTGCCGCCGCCGTTGTTGCCATCTTGCTCCTTAGCAACGACGGGGACGATGGCCCCCGTGAAATCAATGAAGTGGAACCAAACAATTTCCAGCAAACAGCCCAAAACATTAGCGGGTCGTCTCCTCTTCAGGTTTTTGGAACGGCAGAATCCTCTGACGTGGGAGACATTTTTATCACCTTTGAAGATGGGTCCGTCGATGACATGGAGGACCTGTTCCGCATTAATATTACCGAAAACGGGATTCAGATAGACCTGAGTGGTTTCACCGTAGATTGTGATGTGTACCTCATCGACTCGAACCTCACCATCTTGGGTCGTAGCGACCTGAACGGGCTCGCTAATGAGACAATTTCTTTGCCCAGCCTTCAGACTGGCGAATACATCATCGCTGTTACCATTTTCGACCCTGATGGGCAGGACAATGGCTCATCAGATTATACCCTTGATGTGAGCTTTGGAGCTCCAGAAGCCAATTCTTTCCAGTTACGCACCGTTGCCGAGGAAAACGTCACGGAACAAGCTCTTTCTTATCAACTGATTGGAGCGGCGGGGCACCCCACCTTGAAGCTGGATGACGTGATGAACCAAGCGGCTGAGGGAAGCTGGGCGGGATTTGAAGAAAGCGGAAGCCAACTCAGCACCTTCGATGGCTCGGATACCTTCGCCTTCGAGACAGGACGTGGGTTTTGGGTCAAAACCACAAACCCGCTGCCCCCTCTTCAAGCCCAAGAGCCTGCCCCGATTAACCCGGACGGCACCGTGCACATTCCCGTACATCGGGGTTGGAACATCATCGTTAACCCGTATGAGTCCGACCTGGACTGGCAATGGGTACAACGCTTAAACGGTACGTCCCAAAAACTCTGGGCCTGGGATGGGCATTATCACACCTCTGACCTCTTTGCTGCGGGGACGACCCAAGAGGCCTACTACTATTATCATGAAGGGGAAGACGAAATCCTTCGTATCCCTTCCCTCAGTGAAGCCCTACCGAGCCCTTCCGTATCGTTCCCTGATGACATCTTGCGCATTTCGGCCGTTCGCGATGGACATATTGCTTCCTCCATTGCCCTCGGGTTTTCTCCCTTCGCCTCAACAGGGCGTGACCCCCTCGATCAGGTAGCTCCTCCCGGGTACTTCGAGACAGCTACCCTTCGCCTGATACATGTCCCAGCAGTTTCGCAGATCCAACCCCTGGTGCTAACCGAAGAGTACCGCCCTCGGAGCCTTGAAGGACATACGTATGATATGGCCTTGGCTTCGCCCGTAGGGGAGCCTATTACCCTGGAAGTTGAGGGGCTGGAGGCATTCTCTGAATATGATGTGGTGCTGATCGATGAGGAACACCAAGACGTGCACGACCTCACGCGCAGCTCATTTGTCACCTTGGTGCCTCAATCACAGGAAACCACTTATCGACTGGTGATAGGAACCCGTGCCTTTGTTCAAGCAGCGCGTGCAGAACTCGCGGGTGATCACTTGCTGGTGAGCAATTATCCCAATCCGTTTAATCCTTCAACCCGCATTTCGTACACCATCCCAACAGCGGCAGATGGAGAACCCGTGCGGCTAGAGGTATTTAATGTGCTGGGCCAACGCGTGCGTTTGTTGGTAGAGAAGACACACGCTGCCGGGCAGTATGAAGTAGAATGGGATGGACGCGATGATGCGGGCGCCCAGGTTTCAAGTGGGGTGTACCTCTATCGGATCCAGGCTGGATCGACCCACACTTCGGGGCGTATGCTAATGGCCAAGTGATGTCTAATTGCCCATCTATTCTTCTTTTATCGATGCCTCGCTCCTTGCTGCTCGGTACGGTGGCGTTATTCGCTACCGTCCTCTGGCCTGTGTTTCCTGCCCTTGCCCAAACGGACGACTGTGCCGCCGCCGCCGAGACAGCCGATGGCCATTATCAACGAGGGCGCTTCGATGACGCCTTAGCTACCTTGCAGCCCTGCCTCGACGACCCCTCCCTCGACGACGAAACCCGGCTTCAACTCCTACGGCTCGCGGCGTTTAACTATCTTGCCAAAGACCTTAACGAGGATGCCGAACAGGCCGTTGAGCAACTGCTCACCCTCAACCCATCCTATGAAGTAAACATCCTGGAGGACCCCCCTCCTTTTATCCGAATGGTTGGGGAAGTACGGGAAGCGATGAGTGCCGCTGATACCCCGTCCGTAGTAGTCCGGAACGACCCCGATCCTCCGCCCCCACAACCGGTAGTCACGCCTCAAACCAGCGGGGGGCCAAAGCTCGGACGCTGGATTCTCCTGGGCGGTGGGCTGGTCGCTGGTGGCGTGTTGGCGGCGGTTTTACTAACCTCCGAAACCCCCGTTGACCCAATCAGTCCACCTCCCGCGCTTCCCCCAGGAAACTAAGCCTCTTCTCCACGCGCATTTGCTCCATGCCTTGGTCACTTGCCCTATGCGATATTTAGTACTTCTGGTCGCCTGCTTGTTGCCTGCCACAGTGGTTGCACAGTCTGGGAATCAGCGCCCTCTTGTAACCCCGTCGCCAGGCACCGTCCTATTTGATACCCCCCCTCTATCCAAAACGTACCAGGAAGGTGACAGTCTTTTTTATAATGCCGACGCGGCTTTTTTTGCGGAACTCCCCGGTGACCCCACCGACGACAACCGAAGCGGCATTCAACGGTACGGGACACGGTTCACCGCTACCTCCACACAACGACTGAGCCGCGTTGCTTTTGCGGTCAACAACCGCCCGGAAGCGTTAGTGGGTACCGGTACCCTTCGCATCTCGGTATATCAAGTAGACTACAGCGATCCGACGATTCCCATCCCCTTGGACCCACCGTTGGGAAGGGTAGATGTTTCGGTAGCGGACCTTGGGTTGGGGATCAACAGTGTTGATTTCCTCGACCAGGACCTCATATTTGAGACAGGCGATGAATTTATCGTCCTGTTTGAAGTAGTGAATGGTTCTACCGATGTGCGGGTGGAATTTCTTATTGATGAAGGCTCCACAGACATGTCGGACACCAACTATTTTCCTGTCCGATCCCTCATCTTTTTAACGCCGCCCACCGTTGCCGAGGACCTGTGGACGTCCTGGAACGGCAATAATAACTTCCTCTTTGCGGCCGTGATGGAAGGCGTCGAACTCATCACGGATGACACCGCCGATGGAGCCAACCTGATTGCCATTGGCACGTCGACGATGGGCGCAGCCATCGACCCCGTCGGCGATGTTGATTATTATAAATTTGACGCGAATGCCGGGGATTTCTTTGACATCCTTACCGAAAATGATCCAGAATCGTCACTTGATGGTCGCCTACAGTTGTTCGCCTCGGACGGCACCCTTATAGCAGAAAACGATGATTTTGGATCAACGGCTTCCTCTAGAATCCAACAGGTCATCGCTTCGGCGGGTACCTATTTTATTCGATACAGCCATTATCTCAATACCGAGGACTTTCCGAATAAGCAAAAGGCGGGTGATGACGGGAGCCCTCTCCTACCGGTAAAGAAGACCAGCCAGGATGAAACCGGGGCCTACACACTCACCCTGGCAACGGGCAACCTGCGCCCTCCCGTTCTTGCCCGTGCAAGTAATGGGTTAGACGGGGTTATAGGCCTCAATTGGGCGTCGCCTCCAAACATCGGAGGCCCCCTTTCTTATCGCGTCTCCCGTGCTACTTCGCCCGGGGGCCCGTTTGTGGTACGTGCTACGGTAGGCCGAACGGACTATGTGGATACCTCCGTAAATAACGGAACGGCGTATTACTATCGCATCACCACCTACATTCCTGCCAGCGGGAATGAAAGTAGCCAAACCCCTTCTTTTAGTGCTACGCCGCAAGCCGGAGGCATTAACTTGATGTCCCCGTCTCTCAGCGTCGTGCCCGTTATCGATGGAAGCATTCAAGTCCAGGAATGGAATGATGCCTCGTCCTATGACATCACCAACGCGTTCCTTGAGGATCTTCAACCAATCACCGTGTTCTTGAAAAATGACAGCGAGGCCCTGTATATCGCTGTCGACAACCCTAATGTTGAGACCGAGGGATCCAGCAGTATTTTGCGTATTTATTACGACGCAGACTTAAATGGCATGTGGGACCCCGCTTTGCCAAGTACCGAGGGTCGATACCAGTTGGATGAGTTTGGAAGCAGCGGTGAAGCCCGCCATTTCTTCCGGGCTTATGCCGGGTCCTACCCCGCCACCCAAACCGAGCTTTTTGAAGAACCTCCTGGCTTTTTAGGCGAAATCTCGTTCACCTCGGGCCATTCACAATATGAAGTCGCGCTCGACTTTACGGATAGTAACCTACAGGTTGCTCCCGGCGCTCGGATTGGGGTTGCTATTGCGCTCGACGGCACCAATGCCGAATGGCCGTCTGGCTCCGTTGTCTTGGCTCCGATAACGTTTGCTAGCCTTACCCTGGGGGCTGAGAATCAACTCCCCATCGCGGTGGCTACAGCGAGCACGACAGAAACGGTAGTCGGTGACAACATCTTTTTTAATGGCTCCGCTTCCTCAGATCCTGATGGAAGTATTGCAAGCTATCTTTGGGATTTCGACGATGGAACCACCGCCAATACTGCTTTGGCCACCCATGCCTATGCTGCACCCGGAAGCTATTCAGCAACCCTCACGGTAACCGACAATGACGGAGGAACGAATCAGTCTGGCCTGAGCATTACTATCACAACCAACAATCAGCTTCCAACCGCACTCTTTACCGCCTCTTCCACCAATGTGCTTACCGGAGAGTCCATCACATTTGATGCGTCTTCGTCCACCGACCCTGATGGCTCCATCGTATCGTATGCCTGGGACTTCGGGGATAGCACCAGCGACGCCGGGGTCTCTGTCACACATAGCTACACCCAACCGGGAACGTACACCGTAGATCTTACCGTCACAGACGATGCGGGGGCAAGTGGCATGGCCAGCACCGCAATCACGGTCAACGAGCGTGTAAATGAAGCACCTGTGATCACCCATCAGGTCATTTCAGAAGCCGTAAAAGGGCAAGACCTCACCATAACCGCCACCATTACCGATGACGTAGGGATTACCAATGCGACACTGACTTATCTCGTTGGTGTTGGACAATCAGTAGTGTTGGACATGACGCCATCGGGCAATTCGTATCAGGCTACGATTCCGGGCACGTCCATCGACGAGCGCGGTCTCAGCTACTTGATTGATGTAACGGACACCGATGCCGAAGCGGCCTCTGTGGTTGCCGCTGTTCGTGTTCGCGTTCCCAACGGCCTCACCAAAACCATTTCCTCCTTCGGCGAGGCCGAATCGGCGTACCGGCTGGTATCCGTTCCGTTGCAACTCACCAACGCCAGCGTGCGAAGCACGTTGGAGGACGACCTGGGCACGTATGACGACACAGCCTGGCGGTTTTATGCCCTGCAAAATGGAGAAAATTACGCTGAATTAAGCGCCTCTCCCTCCCTGACATTCGCACTTGGACAGGCATACTGGCTGGCGGTGCGTGAAGGGGGTCAGCAGTTTACTACGGGCGAAGGTCTTTCGGCGCCGCTACTGTTCCCCTATGAGGTCCAATTAGTCGCAGGATGGAATTTCATCAGCAACCCGTATGCATATAATATCAACGCCGGGTTTTATGAGACCGAGTCAGGCACCCCGCTAGATATGTGGTCATATTCGAACGGCTGGACACCCTACAATGGTGTGCTACGTCCGTTCGAAGGCTATGCGGTCCTTTCCAATGCCGCCGATCGCCTCTTCATTTATCCCAACTTCCGCCCCGAAGGTAACAAGCAGCCTGTACCCGCACTGGCTGCCCACCGGTCCACAAGGGTACCCAACAACACGAACGCTCAGAAACAGACGGACTACGCCTGGTCCATAGCAATAGGTGCTCAAAGTGGCGCTTACCGTGATAATCATACCTGGGCTGCCGTCCATGCCCAGGCAGCAGATGCCTACGATTTCCTTGATCGGGCAGAACCTCCACCGGTTCCAGGAGGAGGACTCTCGGTCTATTTTGAGCATCCGGATTGGCAAACCGCCACACCGCGCTATTCTGCCGACGTCCGATCCGTTCCCAATGAGGGTGCGACGTGGTCGGTGCATGTCGCCTCGCAAACACACGAACCCACCCTCCTGACCTTTTCTGATGTGGAACAGGTGCCCGATGAATTTGAGGTATGGCTCCTCGATCCAATAAGTCAGTCCAAGCAAAACTTACGCTTCAATCCCACCTATCGTGTAGGGGCCATTCCTTCAGATGAGGCACGCGTCTTCACCCTTGTTGTGGCACGGACTGAATCAAACACCCTTGTCGAAGCCCTCAACACAAGCAGTGAGATCCCGAGCGACTTCGTCTTAGAGAATTTCCCCAATCCATTTAACCCTGTCACAACGATTCGCTATGGCTTACCGGAATCCTCCCCTGTGACGCTGGAAATATTTAACGTACTGGGCGAACGTATTGCGGTGTTAGAAGCTGGATCGGAAAAAACAGCGGGCTATCATACGGCGGTTTGGGATGGCACCGGCCTCACGGGCCAGCCTGTTACAAGCGGCTTATATTTCTACCGTCTTCAGACAGCAGAAACCACGCATACCCAAACCATGGTCTTAGCAAAATAGCAACGCTATCCCAACCGTTCGGCCGCGCGTTTTAGGCGGCGGTTACAGATTTCACGCCCAAGAACCTCCATCATTTCAAATACACTCGGGCCGCTCATCACCCCAGTCAACGCCAGGCGTACAGGAGCCATAATTCGTCCAAGACCCACTTCGTTTTCTTCGGCAAATGCATGAATGGCGTCATCAAGTGACTTTGCATTAAAGTCCGGATGGGAAAGCAGGGTCTCTGCCAGTAAACGCATGAGGGTGGCAGAATCAGGTTTCCACCGTTTAGCTACCCCCTTTTCATCGTATTCCACCGGATCCTCAAAAAAGTAGCGCCCGTCATTTACCACATCGCTACGCCGATGAATTCGCTCCCTCATGGCCTGCACGACGTTTTGTAGATAGGCGTCCTCAACTTCATACCCAGCTTTTTCAAGCTCAGGGCGCACCCGCTGGGCTAACTCAGCGAGCGGCAATTGACGCAGATGCTGTGCGTTAAACCACGCAAGCTTTTCCAAATTAAACTGGACACCAGCAGAACCCACCCGTTCGATGGAAAACGCATCAACCAATTCATCCAGCGAAAACAACTCCTGTTCAGTCCCTGGATTCCATCCCAGAAACGCTAAAAAGTTGATCAGGGCCTCTGGCTCATATCCTTCTGCGCGATACTGCTGCACCGAGACTGGAATTCCCATACGATCAGCATTTCGCTTGGAGAGCTTGCCCCCGTTCGGACTGAGTATCAGGGGAAGATGTGCCATTTGAGGAGGACGCCATCCAAATGCCTTATACAATAATAGATGTTTGGGTGTGGAAGGCAACCACTCCTCCCCACGAATAACATGGGTGATTGCCATATCATGGTCGTCGATCACATTGGCTAGATGGTACGTGGGAAGTCCATCGGATTTTAGAAGGACTTGATCATCTATCCCCTCCGTGTCGAAGGCAACCGGTCCGCGGATGGCGTCTTCAAACAGAACCCGTTCTCCCGGCACGACCTTAAGCCGGATGACAAACGGTGTACCTGCTGCGAGATGCTCTTCGACTTCGGCAGCAGAGCAAGCAAGGCTATTATTCATTTGCAGCCGTGTCGCGGCATTGTATGTGGGGGAGGCATTTCCTGCGGCCTGCAACCGCTCGCGCATGGCTTGAATGTCATCGGCGGTATCGAATGCAAGATATGCCTTTCCCTCATCGACCAATTGTTGCGCCAGCTCCTGGTATCGTTTTTTTCGCTGTGACTGATAGTAGGGCGCATGTGGTCCTCCCACACCCGGGCCTTCATCCAGTTTAAGCCCTGCCCATCGTAGCGAATCCAGAATATCTGGTTCTGCCTCTGCCACGTACCGCCCCTGATCGGTATCCTCTATGCGGAGCACAAACGTACCACCTTTTTTTTGTGCGAACAGGTAGTTATAAAGTGCCGTACGCAAGCCACCAATATGCAGCAGCCCTGTTGGGCTGGGCGCGAAGCGAACACGGACGGGGGAAGAAACAGGAAGCGTCATTGTTGCAGATGTTCACGTGTGTTGTGCAAGCAGATACAGAATACGATACCAGGATGTACACATCGGTGAAGCCATCGTACATTTTACCGTTGCGCACGCCCCGAACGTGCAGACGAGCACCATAAAAAAAGCCCCTTCGAGAAAGAAGAGGCCAAGAGCGTTGAAGGAATTTACGGCGTGCCGGTTACGGCGTAGCCTGCGACCCGTTCATCGAGCGCTCAATTATTTTGGGTGCCTCGACCACGAGTCCCGGATAAAAAACATAAACCGCTTCGGGGCGTGGAGGAAGATCAAACTCTACCTGTTCAACCGTGCTTTCAACGTAACTCACCACTTCGGTATCCCATGCATTCATAGGCATCAGCAGTCCGGCAAGGAAAAGGATGGCGGCGGTGAAAACGGCGGCTCCCAAGGATACCGGTGCACGCAGATGCCACAAGGGACGCCGTTCGGCCGAGCGGTCTACGCGCATGTTGCGACGCTTCACAACATCAAGTCGCTGGAAAAACAGATCATCCACGGCGGGGGGCACAATCAAGCTTTCCTGACGGCTCATCCGCCGGAAAGCAAGGACGGCGTTAAACGTATCTCTGCATGTGGTGCACGCCGATAGGTGTGCAAATAATTCGGGCTGCTGCTGGTATGGAAGTTCCCCATCCACATACATGTTAAGCCCTTCTTCCCAGGTGCAAGCACGCGGGGATGTTTCGGGAGAAAGAGGAAGGCTAGTCATCTTCTTTTCAGCTCAAGTGATCGGTTCCACCTTGCGTTAGCGGGGTGTTCCTCCTGCCGGAGGAACAACTGGAACAGGTTTGCGCTTGGTCTGCTGCTGAACTATAGGTGCCAGATAAACCGCCAATTTCCGACGGGCTTTAAAAAGGCGAGACTTGACGGCGCTGAGCGTAGAACGCGTAACAGCAGCGATCTCTTCGTAGGATAAGTTCTGATACTCCCGGAGAATTAGCACCTCTCGATAATCCTCCTTTAACTCGGTCAGAAAGTGGTTCACCATGGCCGTCTGTTCACTTTTTTCCATGGCGTCCACCTGACCATGCGGGATATGTGGTTCTAATGAACCCTCCTCGCCTTCTAATGAAACCTGCCGCTTGGCCCGACGCAGCTGATTCAAGCATTGATTACGGGCAATGGTGAACACCCATGACTTAAAAGAGCTGGTGTTGAGCAATCGATCCCGGTACTCATAGACACGCAGGAACGTCTCCTGCATGACATCCTGCGCCAACGTACGGTCGCCCAGCATTTTTACGCAAAAGGCGTAAACAGGATTTTTATACCGGTTATAGAGCGATACAAACGCAAACTCATCCCCTGATTGAAAAGCTTCGATCAAGGCTTTGTCATCGGTTAGGGCCATAGCGATACCGGGTGGAAAACATACAGGCTCCCTGCACACGCAGGGGGATTTCTTTTTGTTGACACGTGCCACGACCCAAAGTTGCTCCGACGTACCAAGAATTCCTTGTTTGGCTGGAACCCGAGGAGGTGGATGGCGTGAAGGTGCGCGGTTTTTGGTATTGCAATAACGGTTTAGATGATACGTTATTGCGGCCGCTTCCTCGCGAAGCCTCAACCGCTTTTTTTTACTGTTTCAATCCTACTAGTTGATCAACCCCGACGATCATGGCACGCCGTTACACCACCCGTCTCCTTCTATTGATGACCGTCTCCTCCTTCGTGTTTGTCATAGGATGCAGTGGTCCTCAACAGACTGTGATTGATGACCCGAATGTTGTAGCCGTCATCCAGGGAGCCCCCCTAACCCTAGCCGATTTTGAAGCCCGCTATGTTCGGTCGATTGGAGACCAATCGGCAGCGGCTGCTGACTCTCTGCCTGCCTATGTGGACTTTCTAAATCGCTACGTCGATTTTCGTCTCAAAGTCCTCGCCGCCCAAGACGCAGGCTATGCCACCGATTCCAGTATCTTATCGGAAATACGCGGGTATCGTACATCTTTTGCGAAACCGTTTCTCCTCGACAAAGAGGTGATCAATCCCGTCATTGAAACCTTATATCTTCGTCGTCAGGAGATGGTAGATGCCAGCCATATCCTGATTCGTTTCCCAGAAGTCCCGACACCAGCTGATACCCTCGCCTCGTATACTCGCATCCAGGCGTTGCAAGACTCCTTGGCTGCTGGTGCTGATTTTGGAGACCTTGCCCAACAATATTCGGAAGATCCATCCGCGCGTGGTGCCCAGGGGCGGATTGACAACCCTGGGTTCCGTGGTCGGCTGGGCTACTTTTCTGCAGGCCGGATGGTAGAACCCTTTGAATCAACTGCATGGTCCACTCCTGTTGGCGAGGTCTCCGATATTATTCGGACCCGGTTCGGATATCACCTGCTCTACATTCATGATCGTTCTCCCGCCATCCCCGATATCCGTGTTTCTCACATTCTCATTCGTCCGAACGGGACCACGGCTGAAGATACCACGGAAGCCCTCGAACGCATCCAAACACTGGCAACCCGCATAGGAAATGGCGAAAACTTTTCCAATCTGGCCAAAGGATTCTCGGATGACTCGCGTAGTGGGGTGCAAGGCGGAGACATCGGATGGATGCAGTTTGACAACTACAACATCGTAGAACCCTTCCGCGTGGCAGCTTTTGAACTGGAAAACGTAGGAGACCTGTCTGACATTGTTGAGACGCGCTTTGGATACCACCTGATCAAACTAACCGAGAAAAAACAACCGGGCAGCTTCACCGACGAATACGAGAACCTGAAGCAAATGGCATCGCGCCTGCCCCGTACCAACGCAGCCGAGAACGCCTTGAAGGAGGATATTATTCGGAGCCGGCAGGGCACGTACGACACCACCTTGGTCCGAAACATCTTGGATGGAACGTCTCCTGACTCGGTCCTGATTCGCCTCAGTAGCAAGCAATTCCCCGATTCGTTGAGCGATTATACCTTTGCGAGTTTGGGGGATTCTGTTTACACCTGGGAGGACTGGAGCAAGTTTGTTGCAACCAATCAGGTACCTGCCGAAGAGACCTTTGACGAACAGGTCGACGCCCTGGCCCATACCTTCTTACTCCATGTCGCGCTCGATTACGAAGCCGCTGCACTCGAAGAACGAGACAGCGAATTTCGGTTGATCATGGAGGAGTTTAAAGACGGTCTGATGTTGTTTAAGCTGATGGAAGACTCGGTATGGACCGCAGCCGCCGAAGACTCGGCAGCCCTCGAAGCGTTTTTCGCCTCTAATCAGAATGAGTATCGATTCCCTGATCGCACCCGCATTATTTCGCTTGCAAGCGCGAACGACTCGTTATTAACGAATATGGTTGACCGGCTGGATCAAGGACTCTCGTTTGCAGACCTCGCACAAGAACTCGCGCAGGATTCAACCCGCCAGGTGCGGATGGATACGATTTTGGTTGCAGGCCCCACGGACTCGGTGTACGACCTCGCAGTGGGACTGGATGAAGGAACACATACGGCTCCAATCCGGGACCGTAACGGGCAAACCGTGTTATTTAATGATGGCGTTGAGCCCTCGCGTCTGAAAACGTTCAGCGAAGCCCGTACAGAGGTAGTGAGTGGCTACCAGGAAATCCTGGAAGCACGCTTACTAGAACAACTCGCAGAAAAATACGGGGTAATGAAGTTTCCCGATCGCCTCACCCAAGCCTTCCAGCAACCCCCGGATGGACAAACAGCCGATGCCTCCAATTAGGAATTCCTAAGCACGGATTAAATTCTCCCGTTTATTCTGATGATCCGTAGCCATGTGTTCTTTTCGAACGACCAGTTTGGTGGTATGCTTCCTGATCGGAATAGGGATGGGGTGTGGTGCCCCCGAATCGAACGGTGAGTTTGTTGCTCGTGTAGGAGACGCCTATCTCTCAGCAGAGGAGTTGGCCCTGGCCTTACAAGACCTGCATTCCTTTCACGATTCCACAGGGGCACGCCAACAAATAATTGACCAGTGGATCACACAAGAGTTATTGTATCAGGAGGCCAGGGCACGAAACCTAGAGCAAGATGAAAATGTCCGCCGTCAGCTAGAAGCCAGCCAGCGCGCGGTATTAATTGACGCCTATGTGCAGGAGTTATATACGGAAGACATCGCCCCTCCCTCCGACTCAGACCTTCAATCCTATTACGACCTGAACCGAG
>JAUIDY010000119.1 GCA_030428385.1 Rhodothermia bacterium
TGCCCCACTGCTGCTGCCCTTTTTCCGAGAACGACTCCAGGCCGATCTGGCTCAGGCTGAAGTTTTTGTCGAAGCTGTCGTCGCCCTGCATCTTTTCCGAGAGCCGCGACAGGTATTCATCCAGCGAAATCAGCCCCGACCGGAGTTGCGCGATGTGAGCCACCCACTCGGTGGTGCCTTCGTAAAGCCACACATGCTCCGACGCCACCGGCTCGACGAAGTTAAAATACTCCACCACTTCGCTGTGAATGTTGAGCGGCGTCACGATGTGGTAGAACTCATGCGCGACGATGTCGGGGATACCTTCGTCAATAACGAACTCAAAATGTTCCTCGGCGAACACATACTCCGAACTGTACGAATGCTCCCATGCGCCCATCGTCACGTCCTCAAAGTGCATCAGAAACGTATACCGATCCACCGGCAACGTGACGAGGAAGTCGCCCGCCGAGTCGAGGATGTCTTCGACTGCCGCGAGGATTTGGTCGGAATGCACCTTATCCGTCTTCGAATAGGTGTAAATTTCGATGGCGGTGCCCCGCACATCCAGCGTGGCTACCGAGAGCCGACCGATCAGGATGGGCGAATCCACCGCATGGTCATAGTTCTTTGCGAGGTAGGCCCCGCTGGCATCCTGGTTTAGCGCCGTGCCCAGTTTCCATTCCGCTGGATAATCGAGGGTGATGCGCAGCGGGCGGGCCTGCATGCCCGTGGGATAGCCAAACACCGCCTGCCCGTTGATCAAGACGTGGTCGTCTTCGATGGACGTGCCCGCCATCATGTATATGGAATGTTCACTGACGGGCGTATCCCACGTCTCGGCGAGGGTATACTGGATCTCGGCCACCCGTTCAGGGGCATCGATCCGCCATTGGTTGGTAGAGACTTGTTCTGTTGAAATCGTGTTGCCGTCGGCATCCAGCGCCTCGAACGAGCGCACGAAGCGCCCGATGTCCATCACCTGATACGTGCCGGGCGCGGTGGACGCAAATTGATAAATGGCATTTTCGGGACCCAGATCCTGTACCGCCAACGTCACCTTGAAGGTGTCACCCGTCCGGTCGTTCAGGTCCACATGGTATTCGAGTGGCGGTTGCACCCCGGATGAACCGCTTTCCTGAAGGGATTGGCTGGTTCCACACCCCAGGGCACAAAGAGAGAGGAAAAGCGCAAGAAGTGTCTTTCTAAAAGAAACGGCGGGCATCATGACGCACAAAATCACGGGTGGGCAGAAGAATCGTGGTCGGTCAGACGGGAGGTCGCTTCCCAGGTTGCACCCGCCTTTTCTTCCCCCTTTCTTTTCTACAACCCCAAGATGCCGCCTTTCCAGAACACGCCGGATGTCGGTATAATATTTGCGCTTAGCCACCCCGTCCGTTCCCCCGGCTATCCCCATTCCTGCGACTGTCCCGCCTCCATGAATGATGAAGCCCATCCCTACGGCTGTCTCTATCGGAGTAATGATATTGCCTTCTTTGTTCTGGAGGTAACCGAACACGAAGATCCGGCGCATCGCTTTGTCTTTGCTTCTCCGTATACGTCTTCACCGGTGTTTCCGGCCTTTCATCCGCCCCTCTCGGCACGCGCCCAGAACCAACAGCACCGTGGCTTTCCCATGCCTCCTGATGCGGCGGCTGACATTCTCACGCTTTGCCCGTTGTGCCTGAAGAAGCGCCAAAGTATCACGTACGAAGCCCTCGTCACGCAAGATGGCAGCGACACCACCTGGCTAACCATTCTTGAGCCCTTCGAAAATGAATACGGCCTCATTGATCGCATTGTAGGCACCTCGATTAACATCACCGAGCGCCGCACCATCGCGTCTGATGGCACCGAGGAGACGGATGAAGTGCACCGCTATTTGCAATGGCTCCGTTCCCTGCACCGGCTGAGCACAAGCCCCTATGACTCGCTGGAAACCCTGTTGCAGGATTACCTAAAAACCGGGTCTGCTTTTTTCGACCTTCCCCTCGGCATTATCAGCGCCATCGACGGAAGCACCTATACGGTTATTCAAGCCCATGCGCCCGGCGGCGAGGTCAAGACCGGTGATGTTTTCGAACTTGGCAAGACACTTTGCGCGGAAGTGGTGCGGCAACAGCAAACGGTACACTATCACCACATCGGCACGCAGGAGGCCCTTTGTCGGCATCCCGTATATGTGGCCATGAAGCTGGAGGCGTACATCAGCACCCCGCTCTTTGTGGGCGGCCGCCTGTACGGAACGCTCAACTTTTCATCGACCGAGCCCCGTTCGAATTTATTCAGCGCGTTGGACATTGAGTTGATTGAGTTGATGGCCGAAGGAATTGGGCGTTTCCTGGAACGGGCGCAGGCTCAAACCACCATGCGCCATGCCAAAGAGCACGCCGAAAAAGCCCAACAGGCCGCGGAAGAAGCCAACCGCATCAAACAGGGGCTCCTGGCCTTAATGAATCATGAGATCCGCTCGCCCCTGGCTGCCATTCTTGGATATGCCAACCTGCTCTCTGAAATGGACCTCAGCCCGGAAGCCCAGGAATTTATGGGGCACATTCGCCTAAATGGAGAAACCCTGCTTACCCTCATCAATGAGGTGTTGGACTTCTCCTACATCGAGGCCGGGCAGCATGCCCTCCATGCCGCCCCTTTTGATTTTCGCCGCACCTTGGAGGAGGTGGTGGAACTCATCCAGCCTACCATCTCCAGCCAACTGAAGGGAGTGGTTTGTGCGGTGGCACCGGATGTCCCGGATCAAATGATTGGCGATGAGGCGCGGGTCCGCCAGATCCTGATGAATCTTCTTTCCACCGCCATTAAGTTTGCCACTTCTGGAGCCGTAGCGGTAACCGTCGCGCGCCAAACAGGCCGGGGTCGTGCGCCACGGCTCCACCTGCAAGTACACAATGATGGCAAGGGTATTCCCCTCGAAACGCTCGACTATCTCTTTAATGCCTTTAACCAGAGCAACTCGGCCCTCGCCGTTCAGTACGGCGGCATTGGGCTGGGCCTGACGATCTCGCGTCGGCTGGTGCATTTGATGGGAGGCGACCTATGGATAGAAAGCACAGAGGGTGTTGGCTCGACCTTCCACCTCGTCCTGCCCACCCGTTTGCGCGCAAGCACCATGAATGCCATCTCTCAGCATTTAGAACAGGTTCTTTCCTAAAAACGGGCGGTGCCCTGTGCAGCCTCATTCCAAGCCGCCCCATTTAGGTCATCCATGTCCAGCGCATGGAATGTCAGCGAGTTTAGCACCGGGCTGGTGTGACCATTCACACCGGCTGCCTTCCCAAAGAACATGTAGCCCCTGAACCACGGCCCGGTCTGATCATGCCGTGCCTTCCCTCCTTAACGGCACAGATGCCTTCGTTCAACATGATGCCTCCCTCCATGCGCTTCCGGTGGCCCATCACGGGGTGGTATTTTTTGCGCGTTGGGGTTATTGTTCCAACGCACCAACCACTGTCTGCCCATCCAGGTCATCTTTGTGGATACCATATCCCAATTCCCCAACAACCAACCCTCCATTCTCAGGCGGGTGGGCTACGTATGGATGCTACTGCTGGCAGGGCTGCTGATTGCGCCGCACGCTTTGGCGCAAGAATCCACCCTCAGCCTCAAGGACGGCATGCTCTCCGTCGAGACGCCGCACTTCACCCTGCACCTTGTACAGGCCTCGCAGACCGTTGCTGCCCTGCAGCCCCGAAGTGACCCCGATTTCGACTTCACTCCCGGCGACTGGCTTAAACAACGGAACCGCGACGGCTTCTATCACCTCGGCGACCTGACCCTGCGCCTACGATTCGAAGGTGAAGATGATTGGGAAAGTTATTCGACGGCTACAACCCGTCAGCCTGTCACGCCCATTAACGCTTCTGGCTCCGTCCTCGCTGCGGCTGATCTGGCCCCAACGTTGCCCGCTGACCTACCTGTTCGTGTACGGCGCTACTGGGAAATGGTGGACGGGCACCTCGGGCTTCGGTTTGAACTCGAAAACAAGAGCACGCGTCCCGTCGAACTCGGCGCGGTGGGCATCCCGCTGGTGTTTAACAACATCCTGCACGACCGCACGCTCGATGAGGCCCATGCCGTTGCCTCGTTCTCGGACCCGTATATCGGGCAGGACGCGGGTTATGTGCAGGTGACGCGCCTGAACGGACACGGCCCTGCCCTCCTCGTCGTTCCGCAGGGACAAACGCCGCTGGAAGCCTACCGCCCGCTGCTGGAAGACTCCACCCGGCGCGGCATCACCTTCGAGGGCTTCTACGAGTGGATGGCGCACAGCAAGGCCTACGCCGAGAACGAATGGCGCGCGGCCACACCGTGGAACCCACCCACTTCGCACACGCTGGCGCCCGGCGCTACGCGCAGCTACGGCGTCCGCTTCCTGCTGGCCGCCGAAATCCGCTCCATCGAAGACACCCTTATCGCCGACAGTCGCCCGGTGGCCGTGGGCGTGCCGGGCTACGTCGTGCCCATGGACCTCGACGCAGAGCTTTTCCTGCACGCGCCGAGCCCCGTTCAGCAGATCACCGTTGCGCCCGAGGGAGCCCTTCGCGTTGAACAAACCGGGATGCGCCCGAACGGGTGGATGGCCTACGCGGTCCAGGGAAAACAATGGGGCCGCGCCCGCCTGACGGTGCAGTATGCCAACGGACACATGCAGACGATCCACTACAAGGTCATCAAGCCTGCTGCCGAGGTGGTGGACGACCTGGGGCGTTTCCTAATGACGGAGCAATGGTTCAACGAACCCAACGATCCGTTTGGCCGCAGCCCCGGCGTCATCAGCTACGACTACGACAACAAACGACAAGTCACGGAAGACCACCGCGCCTGGATTGCAGGGCTGGGCGACGAAGGCGGCTCGGGGTCGTGGCTGGCGGCGCTGATGAAACAACTGGTGCGCCCCGATGCCGCCGAACTGGAAAAACTCCAGCGCTTTGTGGACGAGGTGGTGTGGGGCAGGCTGCAATACGATGCCGACTCGCTGCAATACGGCGTGCGCAAAAGCCTGTTTTATTACGAGCCCGAGGAAATGCCTGTCGGCACGTACAGCGACAGCGTGGCCTACGGCGGCTGGTCGAGTTGGGACCGTGCGCACGCGATGACGGTCGGGCGCTCGTACAACTATCCGCATGTGGCCGCCGCGTACTGGGTGCTGTACCGCCTCGCCCGCCACCACGAAGGACTCGTCACCCAGCGTTCGTGGGATTGGTACCTGGAGCAGGCCTACCACACCAGCGAAGCGATGGTGCAGCACGCGCCGGAGTACGCCGAGTTCGGCCAGATGGAAGGCACGATCTTTTTACTCATCCTGCTCGACCTGCAACGCGAAGGTTTTTCCGAGCAGGCCACCGCGCTGGAAGCGACCATGCGCACCCGCGCCGACCACTGGCGCTCGCTTGGCTTTCCGTTTGGCAGCGAGATGCCCTGGGACTCGACGGGGCAGGAGGAAGTGTACGCGTGGTGCCGCTATTTTGGGTATGATGAAAAGGCGCTGGTGACCCTCAACGCCATCCTCGGCTACATGCCCACGATGCCGCACTGGGGCTACAACGGCAGCGCCCGCCGCTACTGGGACTTCTGGTACGCAGGCCACCCCGCCCGCTCACGCCTCGAACGACAACTGCACCACTACGGCTCTGGTCTCAACGCCATTCCCGTCCTGACCGAATTCCGCGACCATCCCGACGACTTCTACCTGCTGCGCATCGGCTACGGCGGCCTGATGGGTGCGATTGCGAACATTACCCCGGACGGTTTCGGCCCGAGCGGCTTCCACGCCTTTCCGTCCACGCTACGCATCGACGGCTATTCCGGCGACTACGGCCCCAACTTCTTCGGCCATGCCGTCAACACTGCCACCTACGTGACACAGCATGAGACCTTCGGCTGGCTGGCGTTCGGTGGCACCGTCGAGCAGGAAGGCGACTGGATCGAGGTAGATCCCCACGATGCAGCCCGTTCCCGTATGTACCTCGCCCCGCTTGGCCTCTGGCTCACCCTCGACGCCGGTACGTTCGAGCAGGTGCGTTTTGATCCAACGACGGGAGTCGTCCAACTCACCCTCGCACCGGCCACCAGCCACACGCCGAACGCCTTTTTGCGGATAGAACAACCCGCCCTCATCGAAGGCCTCGGCCCCTACCGGCCTGCCGCGCACAGGACGCAGGAGCGCGGCGCGTACATCGTTCCCCTCTCTGCAGAAGCCACCACTGTGGAATTGCATTTCGAGTAGCCCTGAAACCGACCTCTGCCATGTCTCCACGTATTGTCTGCCTGCTGATTCTTCTCGTCCTCGGCGTACGAACGAACGCAGCACAGCCGTGGACCACCAACGAGGATGACTTGGTGATCACAAAAGCCGTGGAGCCACAGGTGCAGGCGTTTCCGCTCGATGCCGTGCGGCTGCTGGAGGGGCCGTTTCTCGATGCGCTGCGCCTCAACGCCACGTACCTTTTCTCGCTGGATCCAGACCGCTTGCTGCACGGGTTTTACACGGAATCTGGCCTCGAACCCAACGCAGAGGGCTACGCCGGATGGGAATCGGACGGGCTTGGGGGGCACACGCTCGGACACTACCTCTCAGCGACATCGCGCTATTTTGCTGCCTCTGGCGATTCGACGATCCTGCCTCGTATCGCTTACATCGTGGACGAGATGGCACGCATTCAGTCGAAGCGCGGCGACGGCTACGTGGCTGCCATTCCAGGTGGCGATTCGCTGTGGCAAGCGGTGGCGAGGAGAGAAATCGCAACATCGGGCTTTCGGCTCAACGGCGTGTGGGCCCCGTGGTACACGCTCCACAAGCAGTTCGCAGGACTGCTGGATGCTTACGGGTACACGGGCAACCCACAGGCGCTCGCCGTGGCGCGGCGGTTGGGCGACTGGGCCATTGCGACGACCCAAAACCTGAGCGACGCCGACTGGCAACACATGCTCGCCTGTGAATACGGTGGCATGAACGAGGCGATGGCAAACCTCTACGCCGTCACGGGCGAAGTGAAATATCTGACGCTCAGCCGCCGCTTTCACGACCACGCCGTGCTGCACCCCCTGGCCGCGCGCATCCCTGACTTGACGGGCCTGCACGCCAACACCCAGATCCCCAAAGTCATCGGCGTGGCGCGGCAGTATGAACTCATCGGCGACGACTCGCTGAAAACCATCGCCGACTTCTTCTGGCAACAGATGGTGGACGAACACACCTACGCCATCGGCGGCAACAGCATGGGCGAATACCTTGGCGAGCCCGGCCACCTCGGCGACCGCCTCGACGCTACCACCGCCGAGACGTGCAACACCTACAACATGCTGCGACTCACCCGCCAGCAGTTCACGATGACACCCCACGCCCGCTATGGAGACTATTACGAGCGGGCGCTGTACAACCACATCCTCGCCTCGCAGGAACCGAATACCGGCATGTTCACCTACTACATGTCGCTGCGCCCCGGCCACTACAAAACGTATTCGACGCCGGAAGGCGCATTCTGGTGCTGCGTTGGCTCCGGCATGGAAAACCACGTGCGCTACGGCGACGCAATTTATTTCCACAACGATGCGAACCTCTACGTTAACCTCTTCATCGCCTCGGAACTGACATGGGCGGATCAAAACGTCCAGATTCGCCAGGAAACCCGCTTCCCCGACACACCAAGCACCCGTCTCATCGTCTCCACCGAAACGCCCAAGCTACTGCGTTTGCACATCCGCCATCCGTCATGGGCCGCCGGACCGTTGGCCGTCCGTATCAACGGCGAATCCTTCGACGAGACAAGTAACCCCGGCTCTTTTCTGGTGCTAGAGCGAACGTGGCAGGACGGCGACCAGATCGACCTCACCTTCCCGATGACGCTCCGCGCCGAAGCCATGCCCGACAACCATGCTCGGGTGGCTTTGCTGTACGGACCGATCGTCCTCGGCGGCGCGCTTGGGACGCAGGACATGCCCAAAGATGGAGCGTTCGCCGACAGCGACATGCACTTTGTGGAGGAGCCAACCCCCGACGTGCCCGTGCTGGTGGCCAACCTGGATGCGCTGCATACCTGGGTGCGTCCGCTTGCGGGCGATCCGCTTACGTTTCACACCGTGGGCGCAGGCCGACCACACGACATCGTGCTCAAACCATTCTACCGGATTCACAACGAACGGTATACGGTCTACTGGGATGTGTTTGATGAGGCGGGATGGCAAAAATCACAAGACGCCTATCATGCCGAACGTGCCCGTCAGCGTGCGCTTGATGCAGCCACCATCGACGTGATGCGCCTTGGCGAGATGCTCGGCGAGCAGGCGCACGGTTTTGAGGGGGAACGCACCGAAAAAGGCATCGCCTTCGGCAAAAAATACCGCGAGGCGCAACGGGGCGGCTGGTTTTCTTTTGATGTTGCGATCTCTCCCAAACAACCAGCCGCGCTGCTCTGCACCTACTGGGGCGAGGACCGGGGCCGCCGTAGCTTCGACATCCTGGTTAACGATACCAAGATCGCCACGCAGCACCTCGACAAGGAGGCCCCCGGCGACTTCTTCGACGTGATCTATCCCATCCCGGCAACCCTGACTGAAGGACAGCAACACCTCCGCGTTCGTTTTCAGGCGCATGAAGGCCACACCGCCGGGCGGGTCTTCGGATGCAAAACGCTAGCTCGTACGAGCGACGTTGATGTGGAGTAGCCCGTTGGCCACAACAGGCTAGAAAAAGCGGGCCGCGCTACTGTTCGATGCTTGCTTCAAACAAATGCTCAAGTGCCGTGCTGCTGAATTCCACCACATGGAAGATATTGTAGTTTTCCCCATAGAGCACGTGGGTGATGCGGCCTCCGGTCAATTCCCACTTTTCTACAAGCCGGTAGTCGCCCACACTCACGGCAAAACCATACCGATCCGGGTCACTCCGATACACTTCGTCGAGCCAAACCTCCGTATCGACCTCGGGCGCGCCATAGGCCTCTTGCAAGAATTCCGAGATCTCATTGAAGTCGGTCAGGTACGTATTTTCATTGGTGTGACTTTCGGTAAAGTGATACCGACCACGGGCCAATCGTCCCCGGGGAAAATAAAACGCGGTGATTGCCGCTTTGCCACCAACCAGCACCTCGTATCCAACAATGTCGTCATTGTTCAGATCATAGGGTTCGCTTTCGTGTGCTTCTTCGACTTCCTCCTTTGAGGAACCCCAGTCAATCCCCCAAAAGGAGCGAAGGGTATCAGCCTCCTGCGCTTGGGCCATCGATGTGATGGAGGCAAGCATGAGACATACAATAGAGAATCTTGACATCACGCATACATGAATCGGTTGCAGGGGATCTGTTCTGAATATCGTCTTAGTAATCATTGTCTTAAATATTAATAATATCACTTTATTTCTAGACACGAAACGGATGAGTGCCCACATCTGGGGCAGCGCAGGGAGCTTGTGGGCCCTGCGGTGCTCAATGGCCTTCGTCTTTGACTCCGTTTTTCCGGCGTGTAGCACCGCTGGCCTCAAAAAATCGCCACGGCTCGCCTGCCATTCATGCTACCAGACTGTTCCTGACACACCCATCGGCATATCCACCCCTGCGATCGAAAACCCTCATGTGCTCGACCTAAACCCAACCCCATCACCGGCCATCTTGAGACACTTTGATTCGGAGATTATTTCATGGTTTGGGTTGACAAAAGCACGTCGTTCCAATCCAGACCATGCGTTTCCTTTGGGACAGCAGATTACATCCGAAGAGTTTGAAAGTAGGCACCTCGCAGCCTCTGCCATGTCGCACCGGGATACCCCCTACGACCGAGCCCGCTTCCTTGCCATGCGTAACGGCTTCGGGGAGGAGTGGGAGCCAAAAGGTAGGGAGCGAACTCATCCTGATCGATACGATGATCCAAGCTTGTCTCCTCCACGGGTGAGTCAGGCAAAAGCAATCGATCATGCGGCTGGAACGTGGTAAATGTAAAGCCGGACGTGTAGCTTCGTGGATCGCATAGGGACTCCCTTCCTCGCCCGCTGCGCCACAACCAATCCACAGGCGGAAAACACACCGGCTCTCGACATCATGCTACGCGCTCTCGCTGCTTTTCTCGCCCTCTCGCTTGCCCTGATGGCCTGCGCAAACACCGACGACGGGCCTAGCGCCGCGTTGGTCGTCGGCACTGTCTCCACGGCCTTCCATCCGTCAGACGCGCAGTGGTTCACCGACCCGTGGGAGATGAATGCCATCCCCCACCGCTGGAGCCCGGTGGAACCCACGCCCCGGAGCGAGGACGCAGCGGGGCCTGTCATTCGGGTGGACCCCGCCGTCCGCTACCAGCAAATGCTGGGCATTGGCACGTCGCTGGAGCATACCACCGTCTATGCGCTGCAAAAGAATACGGACGCAGAACAGCAGAAAGCTATCTTACGGGCGTTGATCGACCCCGACGAGGGGCTCGGGCTCACCGTGTTTCGCCTGACTATCGGCACCTCCGATTTCTCGGACGGCACGCGGGCGCGTCCCCAACCGACGCACCCCAAAGGCTGGTACACGCTGCAAGACACCCCCGATGCGCCCTTTTCCATCGAGCGCGACCGCAGCCTCGGCCTGATCGACGCCGCCCGGCTGGCCCTGGAAGTTGCGGAAGAGACCGGTACTGCCATCCGATTTTTTGCGTCTCCGTGGAGCCCACCGCCGTGGATGCGTGAAGGCGGAGCGATGGTGCAGGGCGGACCGCTCAAGGCCGATATGCTGGACGACTACGCGGCGTACCTGCGTGCGTTTGTGGAAGCGTATCACGCGGAAGGCATTCCGATTTATGCAATCACGCTGCAAAACGAGCGGCAGTACGCACCGCCCGATTATCCGGGGATGGTCATCAGTTGGGAGATGGAGCGCGACCTGCTGCTCGCTGTCTATGAGAACTTCCACAACATCGACGGCGACTACGGCGACGTGCTGGACGTAAGGTTGTGGACGCTCGATCACAACTTCGACCTCTGGGAGCAGGCCCGCGACCAGATCAGCGCACTCAAAGCCGCAGGCAAGGCAGATTATCTGGATGCGACAGCGTTTCACCACTACGTCGGCGAACCGGAGGCGATGAGCAACCTGCACGAGGCCCACCCCGACAAGGCCATCGTTTTCACCGAGGGCTCCCTCTGGGGCGTGCGCACGGACGGCACCCAACACACCTATCAATCGCTTATCCGGTACCTGCGAAATTGGGCCATCGGCTACACCGCCTGGGTGACGATGACGACGCAAACCCTGGACGAAGCCAATCAGGGGCCGTATAACCACATCGGAGCCCTCGGCCCCACGCTGCTCATCAAAAACGACGGCGACAACCCCGACTGGTACCAGACCGCCGATTACTGGCTCCTGGGGCAGTTTGCCAAACACATCCGTCCCGGCGCGGTGCGCATCGCGTCGGACTACGGCACGCTCGACACCGTCACGACCGTGGCCTTCGAGAATCCAGATGGGGAAATCGTGTTGATCGTAGCCAATGCCACCGATGCACCGCAGCCCTTTTCCGTCGATGCCGGGTCGGTATCCTTTGCCACCACCCTCACGCCTGCGTCCATTGCCACGTACCGCTGGCCCGCCCGTTAGCCAGTAGGCCTTGGGTGCTACCCAGATACGGTCCCGATTTACGGTAACGAGGACACGCATCCGACCGATGCCTCATCGGATGGTTGGTTGATGCAGAGGTAAAGCGGCACGTCGCTGGCCTCAGCCACCTCGCCCCCCGAATGTAAATCCGATCACCGCTCCAACCGGACGCCTGCGGGACGGAAAGCGGACCGTCAGATGAATGGGGGCGGACTTCGTTTGCTCACGCAGCCATCGCCACAACAAGGGACAAGCGAGGGGTGAGATGCTGTACCGCGGAACGGCTAAGCCCAGGCGCAAAAAAAGTGCGTGATCAAAACTTACGAAAAATCGGCCTCCTGAACGCGGATTGAAAACACCCAGAAACATCGCAAGGCTTTTTGTCGCCTGGAGCGCCTAGTTATGCCATGTATCCATAACTTCAGTATTACCGTACCAGAGCGACTCTCCGTTGGTCAGCACGGCTACCTCGCCTCAATCTGAGGACATTGTCATTGAGAACAACCAATGAAACCCCTGCTAATCCTATTCAATCTCCTAGCCATTGCAGTAGTTGTGGTGCTCCCGCACTTGGGACTAATTCCAAATTTCGGGTACAGCATCCCGATTCTTTTTTTTGTGTGGCTAGTTCTTAAACACAACGGCGAGAAGTTTTCAGATATCGGTTTTCATCTCAAATCATTTCATCTAAGAGCAGCACTAATTGGAAGCATTGCTGCAGTAGCCATCTTGAGCATCATGCAATTGCTTGTGTTTCCAGTACTGGAGCAGTTCATTGCATTCGAATCAACAGATCTAGGCCTTTATGATTTCATCAAAGCAAGCAAGGCTCAATACCTCCTCATCGTGGTGATGGGATGGCTGATAGGCGGCTTCTATGAAGAAATCGTCTTCCATGGTTTCATTTTCACCCGCTTAGAACAGATGATTCCGGGTAAGTATGCAACAGCCTTAGGCTTTGTTGTTTCTTGCATCCTATTTGGTGTCTACCACTTTCAAATGGGCTCTGGAGGCGCATTCAATGCGCTTGTGGTCGGGGGTGTCTACCAGGGTTTGTTCTTGTATTTCAAGCGAAACTTGTGGGCATCAATCATCTGTCATGGTGTGTACAACACCTTGGTTATGACGCTGATTTATCTGGGATATTTGTAGAGGGTACGTTGAAGGCTTGAGCCGTGGCCTGCGAGAGGGACACTTCATTCGGATTGGCGGCGATGGCTCATGCGCAGTTGGCGGCCCGCAGTTCGCTGGGCTTGGACCCGACCTGCTCTACAGGTTCGAGAGGGATCGGATTGACCGGGGGTCATTACCCAGGTAGAATCGGTCAATTCCAAATCACCCGTTTCGTCACTCACCATGGGGATTTGCTTTCTAGCCTATCACAAGGCGCATAACGGCCCCGAACTCTGCGGCGCAGGGCCATGATTAGTTTCAGAAAAGCTGCGGAGACGCCAGCGCTGCGGCAAGCTGAAACCGTTGAGCTTGCTGTCGCCTGGAATGATGGGTTAGACGCCCCTGCCACTACAAAGAAAGTTGAAAGCTGTCCAGCCTGCCCTCATTCACTTCGTCTGTGGAAAACACAGCGTGGACGCCTGCCTCAGTACGCAAGCAATGCTGGCCCTCGAACGTCAGAGGAGCGAAGTTCTCATAGGCTATGCCCAGTTCGTCCATCAAGACCTTGAGGGTATCGATGCTCATCTGCCTGAACTGATCGTAATCACCTATCGTTGCTGCTTGCAGCTCGGGTAAGCGGTAGTATACACCGATGAGAGAGATTGAGAGCGGCTTTTCCTCGCCGTCTTCGCCATCTAGCCAAAGCTGAAGGTTGTAGTAGTTAAGGGCCCGCACCTGTCCATTCTCCCAGCGCTGCTCTTTCGGCGACCCAAATGTCTTTAGCACAACCTCCAGGCCAACACCGAGCTTAACAGGACCCAAGCACCCTGATTTCAGAAACCCCAAAATGCTTGGTTCGCTCATCTGTAATTAGGGCGTGTAACGGTTGAACTAAGCCGCAAACCGCAACGGCTTCGTTTCCAAAAGCTACAGAATCACTGACGACGGAGCAACGGCCAAACCCCCGAGCTGGTTGTCGGTTTGAGCGATTTGTTATGCCTCCTGAATATTCAAACAACAGACACGCCTGTGATCTCCTTGCATAAATGTTCCGGTTTGTCCTCCATACTTGACCTTAAGGCACAATACCTACAAAGCCTGGTCGCGCCCATGGATGGCATGTGGGAGAGTATTATTAATGCTTCACCGCATTGGGAGATCAGAATAGACGGAGAGCAAGCTGGCTATTATGCCGCAAATGACGAAGGTACCCTGCTTCAATTTTATGTGCGACCGGCCTTTGAAAAACATGGACGGATCCTATTTGACCAGGTCGTTGCCCAAGATACGTTGACACGGGCTATAGTAAGCACCATCGACCCATTCTATCTCTCTTTTTGCCTCGACGTGCAAAAGAAGATAATGGTCCAAACGTATCTGTATGAGATCCACACAGAGGTCCGCCCTAGCCATCCGGAGGCCGAAGGTCTAGATTTTCGCTTGATAGAGGCACCGGAATTGGACCGTACGATTGATTTTCAACAAGCCTGTCTTGGCAGTGAACAGGACCTGAGTGGCTGGCTTCGCGGCTATTCAGCGAACCTAATCGAAAGACAAGAGCTCTTTGTTCTCTGTTGGGATGGTGAATGGCTGGGGCTGGGCGAGTGCCGAAGGAGTGATTCCCAGAAGGGCATTACCGATCTGGGTATGATGGTCACTCCTGCCCATCGCGGAAAAGGATGGGCGACCTATATCCTCACCCGCCTTAGTGCTTACAGCACAGCACATGGACAACACGCCATCTGCTCAACGACGGTAGAAAATGTAAGTGCACAAAAAGCTATTAAACGGTCGGGCTTCATTAGCCGTCATCGCATCTTGAACGTCTCCCTTTGAGTGAGCGCTGCGAACTCATAGCAGGTTGCCACTCAGCCGAATAACGCGGTGTGGCGGTTGGACGAGGCAACAGAGACAATGGCGGTAGAAAGAGGCAAGGCGCTGAAGCGTTGTGTCGGCCTGCAGGGGCGGGTTACACCGCAAATCGCTACTCCGATGCTCTTGTCAAGACCGTCAACTCGTCAACAGATATGTAGTAGATGTCACCGTCACGCGAGAAGAATAAGAGTTGGCCATCTGGCGACAGCGCTGGGGTCCCTTCCTCGCCCTCGGTATTGACTAGTGGCCCGAGATTCTGGGGTTCTGTCCATGCGTCGCTTTCCCAGAAACTAACGTAAAGGTCGCTGCCTCCATACCCTCCCGGTTGCTTGGAGTCAATGATGAGATACTCTTCGCTTGGCGCAATAAACGGGTTTGAGTACTCCGCAATGATGGATAGATCAAGATACTCTGGGGGTGCGTAGGTCCCGTCAGCTTGCCTCTCCGCACGATACACATCGTGATCGCCAGTTGCATCAGTCCGGTTCATAGCAGAGAAGTAAAGGGTACCATTGCGTGTAGCTGTTACGAATCCTTCGCCTGCCTCAGCCAAGTTCACTGGTGGCCCTAGACGGATGGGGGGGCCCCACTGTTCGCCCTCCTGCTCTACGTACCAGATGTCCGGCATAGCTACGGACGTAGATCCCGCCTCAGGCCGCATCGAGAAGAAAAAAAGGCGCGAGCCGTCCGCCGTGACGAAAGCATCAGCATCGAAGTGTTCGCCCGAAAAAGGAGCAACTGTTGGGCCTCTCCATTCGCCATCATCATAGCGAGCAGTATATATCGCAAACGGACTGTTCTCCGACTTTTTGCTCGTGAAGTAGGCTGTCCGTGCGTCGGGCGAGAACGAAATCCCGAACTCCACGCTCGCCGAATCCGAAATAACGCCTGGGGCAAGTAGCGTAGCTTCGGTCGGGGCATCCCCCTCAAACGGCTGCTGTTCCTGTTGTGAGGGGGTTATACCGCAGCCGACCAATAGACCAACAGCGGCTATTGCTAAAAACTGAGAGACGAGAAGGGATCGCAAAAGGCTCATTCGGGCAAGTCGCATAGTGCGGTGTAACGGATTGGCGTTCACCTGCGCTGGGCAGCACGACGCTGAACCAAGGCAAGGTAGACGCCAACGGTGAGAGAGGCAAGACGGTCAAGCCCAGCGTCAGCGTGCAACGCCGGGTTCTGCAGCCCATGCGTTGGGGCGTTAGTGGACGCTTCCGTGCCAAGGTCTCGCTCCGGTGACACGAACCGGGAGGTCGGGCGGCCACGGGTCGGTTGCATACAACTCCAAGCCTGATAAACGGCCCTGATTTAGCCAGAGGATCGCCCCAGCGTCACCAAGCGCGTCGCTCTCCAAGAAACCGTCTGCCGCCGGGCCACCGTGCGCTACTTCGGGATTGGCAAGCGGAGCGTCGTTAGGGACATAGAACGCGATGAAATAGCCTGTTCCTGTCGCATCTTCTACGGCTATCGAGGCGCACTCGTACTGCGTGCGAAGCCGCTCGTGGTCGGGAGTGTCACCCGCAAGAAGTTGCGGCATTAACTCCCGCACCAACGCATCGATCTTGGGCGGCATATTATGTTCCAGAAGAGCGGCATCCATGGACGAAGGGCTGCATAACGGTTGAGCTAAGCTGCAACGGGCTGACGGCAAAACACCTCAAAAAAACTACAAGACACCAGCTTTGTAAACAACTCCAAACCCCGGAGCCCGTTGTCAGCTTGAGCGATTTGTTATACGGCATTTCTCGGAGAGACATATCCGCCACTCCTATGATTCTGGCAGTTCCGTATTGAGTATTTCGCATATAGCACTATACAGCTTCTCAATATCGGACTCCATTTTCTCGATGTGCACAAGGTATTCCACCTTTCCATTCGCCTTGAGGTCCGCAACCGAGCCTTGAAAATACCACACCCCAAGAGGCATTTGTCCAGAAGGTCCAGTGATGTGTTCTTCTTCGTTTCTGAGTTCTTTAAAACGAGGCCACCGAGCATCAAATCTCTCAATAGCATCATTCAATAGGTCAAGGTTAAGCCGATCCTTTGCCTGGCGTGCTACTTCCCGAAGTCTGGACACCGACACCACATAGAAATTCAAATCAATCCGACTGAGGACAGAATCTTTCGTTGATTCGAGGCAACGTTTTTGTTGGACGCGAATAGCCTCTCGCCAATGTTCGGCTGCGCCTTTGTAATAATGAATTCTCCTAAGCTGCCTGGTTCGCATAGTCGATTTCTCATATGCCGTATAACGGTCGAGCTAAGCCGCAACCCGCTACGACTTCGTTTTCAAAAGCTACGGATTCACCGACGCAGGAGCAACGTGCAAACCCCCATGCGGGTTGTCGGCTTGAGCGATTGGTTATACCGCACCTTGACCGGTTCTCAAGATGCTCTTTAGCTCGTTGCAAAGCTTTTCTATGTGGGCCAAGAAGTCTGCGCTTCCCGATTCAGGTACATAAGCAGGAAGATCGACCCATTCGTTTTCTCGTTGTACTTGAGCAAAACCACAACCATCTTTTCCATCCCAAATGAGGCGCAACTTCTTTCCGTCTTTAGAAAAAACTGTATGGATCGAACCAAAAGCATCTGGTCTATTCACTTCCATTTCTTCCTCAAATCCAGCAGAGGTGATTATCGGAAGTGCTGCCTTTTTGATTGTATAGAATTCATGCATACCGTTTCAGCGGTATAAC
>JAUIDY010000120.1 GCA_030428385.1 Rhodothermia bacterium
GCATGGTTTTGGCAGGTCTGGGGAGAGTGACATCATACCAGACGCTGACGGGCTCTTTTCGTTTTCATGAACCAAGGATCACTAATTCCTCAACGGTTTCTAAACACATTAAAAGAAGGGCTGATGCTTTCAAACGTACTATCAGGATTCGCATTGGTACTGGTAACACGCACTTTATTGGTAGTACTTCCTGATTTTGCACGAAATGAAGCGAGAATCGAGCGTCTTGATCCAGCCCCCAGCACACCAATCTCACAGGTGAGTTGACCACCAGCTTCTTGTGCAACGCAACCGCCATCATTGGATATATGCTTTAAATTGTCCTTTTCGTAGGTATCTACAAGGCGCACATCGAGCGCGTCTACGGTGCCTCGGTTGGTTACTGTAATCGTATACGTAACGATATCGCCACTAACGGGTATCTCCTTATCTACGATTTTTGATACCTCTAGACGCGTACCCATGTCAAACAATTCGATGATCCCGATGATAACATCTTCCAGCTTTTCGGCGACATAGCCCCACTCGGGCGCAGGAAACAGCGACGTAAGCGAACGCACAAAGCCATTCACCGTCGTCGATGTTTGCACGGCTCCATCCATGTCGAACGCCGTGAGAAAACCACTCGGCGGCGGCGGACCTTCTTCCAGCGGATCGACCAGCACGATGTCGGGCGAGAAGGTGTTGCCGCCCAGCAGCACCATCCCGTCGCTGGCACCAACACTGGTGCCCGCCTCAAAGTCGGTGCCACCCCAGAATGTCGAAAAGGCCAGCGTGCCATCGGGGCCTAGCAGGCTCACGAAGGCGTCTTGATCGCCGAGCAGGGTTGCCTGCGCCGGGTTCAAAGTGGGGAAGTTGGCAGAAGTGGTGGAGCCGCCCACCGCGATGTTGCCCGCCGCATCGACAGCCACATCGGCGACGTTGTCGAAGCCGTTGCCGCCGAGGAACGTGGAGAACAGGAGCACACTTGCATCGCTTGCCAGTTTGGTGATAAATCCATCGGTGCCGCCGGGTGTATCTTGCAGGGCGTTGACGATGGGGAAATCCGCAGAACCCGTGGAACCGCCCACGATCACGTTGCCGTCGCCATCCACGACGATGGCTTCGCCTCGGTCGTTGTTCTCGCCGCCAAGGGGCGAGGAAAACGTAAGGACATAGGCATCACCCGCGGCATCCAGCCGGGCCACCAGCGCATCGTTGAAGCCACCGGGGTCCTGCAACGGGTTCACGGTGGGAAATCCACCCTGCGCAAACTCGACGGTGCCGGTGATCCAGATCGTTTCGCCGCTGAGGGCCAGCTTGCTGCTTTGATCGAAGCCGGTGCCGCCGAGGTACGTTGCAAAGTCGAGCGTGCCGTCGGGTGTCAAACGGGCGACGATGAGGTCGAATGCGCCCCCATGGTCTGCCTGAATGGGGTTGATGGTGGGGAAGTCGCTGGCGGTCGTCTCGCCGAGGAGATAGAGGGTGCCATCGTCGTCCACGGCAAGGCCGGTGGCCTCGTCGGAGGCGGAGCTAAAGCCTAGGACCGGCGTGTCACCGCCGAGAAAAGTCGCAAACAGCACCTCGCCCGTCTCGGGGTTGATCTTCATGATAAACATGTCCGCCCCATTGGCACCCAGGGTATTGTCGTAGGCGTTGATGACGGGGAAGTCGTTCGATAGCGTCTGCCCAGCGATGATGAGGGTGCCATCGGGGGCGTAGGTGATGGCGTTGGCTATGTCCTGATTGCTTCCGCCCACCGTTGTTTCAAAAAGGAGTTCGGGGTCGATGATCAGCGGCAGGGTAGCGTCGTAGGCGTCCAGTGCAAACCCCACCGTCCCGTCGGCATGCACGGCATAATGCGCCTCCACAGGCACCTGCCGCCCCGCTTTTTCTTGAAAGGCAATCGGGGCTGTTTCAACGAGGGTTCCGTTCGCCATGCCCAGCACTAGGGCTCCGTCGTCACGTATGTATGGGGTATCCGTCTCTTGATAGCGCAGCCGGATTTGTGCCGGATCAGCGCCGGGCGCAACCACAAAATCGCTCTTTAACCTGCCCGCCTTGCCCCGGTAGATCAGATCAATGCCTGGATACAGGTCGTGGTAACGCACACCGGCAAAGACGGGCGGGTCGGTGTGCCAATCGTTGGGGTCGTCGCCCCGGTAGAAATGCACCCGCGTTCGTTGCGGGTTGATGCCGTCGAGGGCGGCCTCGGGCGCAGCGTTCTCGAAGCGCACGATGACCTGGGACGGGTCCGTGTCGGGCATGGTGCGGCGGAAGACGACGGCATCAGGCTGGAACAGCACCGTATGACCAACGGCTTCTGCGTGGAACCGCACGTCTGCCGGGGCCTGCCCCTGGTTTTCTACAAAGAACAGCGGTGTGACGGGGTGTGCTAGGCCTGCGGGTCTTGTCAACGTGGACACGGATACCGACGGGAGAGGGGACACTGCCACGTCAGGCCGAGGCAGCATCCACACCAAAACCACAACAAACAACACGGCGAGGCCACCAGCAGCACCGAAGAAGACACGCGGGTTCATGGCTTCGCACAGGTTAGATCAGGGGGAGCAAAAGGCACTACGTAAAGAACGACGATGCACCATCTAGCGACGGGGCCACGATGCCAATCCTAAGGAAGCACCAGGGGCTAAGGTACTTGGAAATAATCTTTTACACACGGGAAAAAAGCTCCGCCCCTTGTTTTGTCGTGCCGTTTCAATCCACTGGGGGGCGATGTTCAAAAACCGTAGTGACATGGCCATCGGGATGCACGGCCCGTACGCGGGGGGTGATCACCGGGCGCTCCCAGATTTTCCACCACGTTCCGCCGCCCACCGTCGATTCCAGCACATACACGCGCCCGTTGTACACATCCACGCCGTGCGGCGACCACGGCGATTCGGCCTGCAAAAACGTGCTCACCTCTCCGGTGGCGCTCACCTTCAGCACACGGCGGTTGCCATAATACGCGAGGTAGGCATTGCCCGCGTCATCTACCGCCAGGTCGAAAAGAATATTGGCTCCGGAGAACGGCAGATGCTCTGGGTCTTCTTCTTTTAGTCCAGTTGCCAGCGTGCGCACGGTGCCGTCGGAGGCCACAATATGCAGCGTGCCTTGATTCAGCAGATACAACGCGTCGTCCGGGCCCCACGCCAGTGCGTCGATGCGCTCGAAGGGGGCGTTGAGTGGGACGGGCGTTACGGTGCCCGCGGTGTCTCGCTTAAAAAGCTGAGCGTCGCGGGCGAAGAAGAGCGTACCATCATCCGCAACCGCATACGCCTGGATATGAAACTGCGCCGGGTCGGTGGTGGGGGCAACCACGGTTTCCCAATCGGACGACGCCCGCTGCCATAACCGCGACTGGTGATGGCCGGAGCCGGTTCGTTCCGCGCCGTAGATGGTGCGGCCAGGGCTGCGCGCCAGCACGATGTCGCTCGGCGAGCGCTGTGATTCGAGCACGGACGTTGGCTCAGCACCGTCACCGAGTTGCCAGACGCAGGCGTAGTGATCGTCGTCCACCAACGGGCAGATAAAGGTAAAATACACGTGCCCGTCGGCGTCGATAACCAGCCCGCCCCACGGATGGGCGTTAGCGGTGGAGAGGCCCGCAACCCCGATCAGGAGCAGCAGCACAAAGCGCATGGTTTGCATCAAAGGGAAGGAGTTTAATGAGATAAGGACACGGGCGGGGTGTTCGGAAGAAAAAGGTACGGGTTGCAAATGGCAGCACCATCCAACATGCGAGTGGTTTCTGCGAACCTCTGGCGAACACCAACGTCCGACATTGCCCCTTGCCTATCGGACACGTATACTCTGCCCCGCGCAAGACCATCCCTCACATTTCCACCCCCATGTCCCCCATTGCCCCCCCGTCTGCCATTCTCACGGTGGACCAACAGGTTGACGCGCTGCTGGCGCGCATGACGCTCGAAGAAAAAGTCGGGCAGATGACCCAGGTTGTCCTTGAAATTGTCTGCAACGGCGAAAGCGAAACCGACGGCACGCCGCAACTCGATCCGGCCAAGCTGCGCGAGGCGGTTATTGACCAACACGTCGGCTCGTTGCTGAACGTCGTCACCCATGGCTACACCGTCGAGACGTGGCGTAGCATCATCACCGAGATTCAGCGCGTGGCCGCGGAGAGCCGGCTCCAGATTCCGGTCATCTTTGGCATCGACGCGGTGCATGGTGTCAACTACACCCTCGGCGCGACGCTTTTCCCGCAAAACATCGCCCTCGGCGCGACGTTTCGGCCCGCGCTGGTGGAAAAGGCCGCCGCTATCACAGCAGCGCAGACCCGTGCGAGCGCCATCCCGTGGAATTTTTCGCCCGTCCTCGACCTCGGGCGGCAGCCGCTATGGCCACGTTTCTACGAGACGTTCAGCGAAGACGTGCTGGTGACCCGGCAGATGGGCGTCGCCGCCACGGTGGGCACGCAGGGCGACCCGGCAGACCTGACGCACCCGGCGAAGGTGGCGGGTTGTCTCAAACATTACATCGGCTATTCGGTGCCCTACAGCGGCAAGGACCGCACCACGGCGCTCATCCCCGACCACCTCCTCCGCGAGCTTTTCCTCCCACCGTACCGCGACGCCGTGGCGGCAGGCGCCCGCACCGTGATGATCAACTCGGGCGACATCAACGGGCAGCCCGTGCATTGCTCGCGCTACCTGCTCACCGAGGTGCTACGCGATGAACTCGGCTTCGACGGTGTCATCGTAACGGATTGGGAAGACATCAAAAAGCTGCACGACGTGCATTGCGTAGCCCCGACCCAGCGCGAGGCCGTCCGCATGGCGGTTGAGGCCGGCATCGACATGTCGATGGTGCCGTACGACTACTCATTCGCTGAGCATCTGTTGTCCTTGGTGCAAGAGGGCGCGATCAGCGAGGCACGGGTGGATGAATCGGTGCAGCGCATCTTGCGGCTCAAGTTTGAACTGGGATTGTTCGACGATCCGCTGCTCGAAGCCGCCTGGGCGACGCCGATCGGCGGTGACGCTGCCGACGCCGTCAACCGCGACGCCGCCCGCGAGGCGATGACGCTGCTCAAAAACGAGGGCGACCTGCTGCCGCTGGCTCCTGAGGCAAAAATCCTCGTCACCGGCCCCGGTGCGGATTCCATCCTCGCGCTCAATGGTGGCTGGACGTACACGTGGCAGGGCCAGGATGACGCCTACCTCCCGTATTACCCTGACGCCCAGAGTATCCTCGCCGCGATCCGAGACCACGCCGCCCGCGTGACCCATGTGCCCGGCGTATCCTTCAGCGGCGAGGGCGATATCGACGCTGCCGTGGCGGCGGCACAGGAAGCCGATGTGGCCGTGGTGGTGCTGGGCGAATCTGCCTACGCCGAAAAACAGGGCGACCTCGACGACCTGGCGTTGCCTGCGGAGCAGATCCAGTTGGCCCAGGCCATCGCGGCGACGGGGACACCCGTGGTGCTCGTCTTACTCGAAGGCCGCCCTCGGGTGGTCACCGAAGCCGCTCACGTTTCACAGGCTATCCTGATGGCGTACCAGCCCGGGATGGAGGGCGGCAAGGCGGTGGCCGAGGTGCTGTTTGGCGTCGTCAACCCGTCGGGCAAGTTGCCGTGTACGTATCCGCTGGGCAGCAACGACCTGATCACCTACGACCACACGCACACGGCGGGGCAGGGGCAGGTGTTTGGTGGCATCGGGCAGGTGCGCGGCTATGCGCCGCTGTTCGAGTTCGGGCACGGCCTGAGTTACACCACCTTCGCCTACAGCGACCTCGAACTGGCCGCCGACGTGATCGGCCCGAAAGACGCCGTGCGTATCTCCGTCATTGTCACCAACACCGGTGAACGGACGGGGGCCGAGACGGTGCTCGTCTATGTGCGCGACTGCTTTGCCTCGGTGACGCCGCCTGTCAAGCGGCTGCGGGCGTTTGATAAAATTACGCTGGAACCGGGCGAATCCCGCCGCCTGACCATTACCATTCCGACCTCCGAGTTGGCATTTGTGGGGCATAACAGCCAATGGATCCTCGAACCGGGTGACTTTGAGGTGCAAATTGCCGAGCTTTCGGCCTCGTTCCGGTTGGAAGCGTAAAACGTGAAGACGTAAAACGTGAACTTGGTACCAGCGATGGTGCCGGACACACGGACGCTTGGCGTGGCTCGCTGCATGCCTTTTCGCCGGTCACCAATTGGACAAACCTGCCCCGAAGGTCGGTGCATGGTGATGAAGCCCTTGATCCTCTCTAACAACACGCTCGATCCGGCTTTGCCTTCACTTGCTTTGTTGTCTGTCTCTCCTAAAGACATAGGAGAGACAGATTCCTGACGAACAACGGTGAGAAAGGAATCGGAGAGGTTGAACGAAAGCATGAACGAGTGCTTTTCGGATGTGATATACTACCCTCATTCATAGACTACCGTGAGAAACACCCCCCACGTATTGCCCCGGCACCCTCACGTTTTACGCATCACGTTTCACGAACCCCGCCACCGCCGTGAACTTCGCCCCGATTGACTACATTGTCTTTGTCCTGTACTGCCTGGTCATCATTGGCCTGGGCCTGTGGGTCTCCCGCGAGAAAAAAGGACACCAGAAAGACACCAGCGACTACTTCCTCGCCAGCAAATCGCTTCCGTGGTGGGCCATTGGGGCGTCGCTGATTGCGTCCAACATCTCGGCGGAGCAGTTTATCGGGATGTCGGGTTCCGGCTTTCGGCTGGGTTTGGCGATTGCGTCATACGAGTGGATGGCCGCCGTCACGTTGCTCATCATCGCGTGGTTTTTCCTGCCGATCTACCTCGAAAAGGGCATCTTCACGATGCCGCAGTTCCTGGAGCAGCGCTACGACAACCGCGTCCGCACGTTGCTGGCCGTGTTTTGGCTCCTCGTGTACGTCTTTGTGAACCTGACCTCCGTGCTCTACCTCGGCGCGCTGGCGCTCGAAGGCATCATGGGCGTGCCCATGTGGGGCGGCATCGTTGGGCTGGCGCTGTTTGCGACGGTCTACAGCATCTACGGCGGCCTGAAGGCGGTGGCCTGGACCGACGTGGTGCAGGTCGTCGTGCTCATCGGCGGCGGGCTGCTGACCACCTACCTCGCCCTCGATGCCTATAGCGACGGTGCGGGCGTCATCGCCGGGTTCTCGAAGCTGCTGACCGACGCGGGCGACCGCTTCAACATGATCCTGTTCGAGGGCGAGTTGATGTACGAGGACTTCGAAAACGGCGGGTTTGTGTCGAAGGATGCCTACCAACTGTTGCCCGGCCTCGGGGTGTTGCTCGGTGGGATGTGGGTGGCGAATCTGTTTTACTGGGGCTGCAACCAGTACATCATTCAACGGGCGCTGGCCGCCAAAAGCCTCAAGGAAGCGCAGCGCGGGCTGGCCTTCGCCGGTTTCCTCAAGCTGCTGCTGCCGCTCATCGTGGTGATTCCCGGCATCGTGGCTTTCGCCCTCGACGCCCCGATCCAGCGCGGCGACGAAGCCTATCCGTGGTTGCTCGGTCGGTACGTGGGCCCCGGCCTGAAAGGACTGGCGTTTGCCGCGCTGGTGGCCGCCATCGTCTCGTCGCTCGCGTCGATGATGAACAGCACCTCCACCATCTTTACGATGGACATCTACCGCAACTACTTCGGCAAGGAGGCCGACGAGCAGAAGCTGGTGCGCATCGGGCGGATCGTGAGTTTTGTCGCCATCGTCATCGGCGCGCTGGTGGCCCCGCAACTGGCGTCGCTCGATCAGGCGTTTCAGTACATTCAGGAATACACCGGCTTCATCAGCCCCGGCGTGCTGGCCATCTTTGTGATGGGGCTGTTCTGGAAGAAGTCCACGCCGAGCGCGGCGCTCGTCTCGGCGCTGCTCAGTATTCCGCTTTCTGCGGGCATGAAGTTCCTGATGCCCGCCGTGCCGTTTATGAACCGCATGGGCTATGTGTTTGTCATCTCGGTGGTGCTTATCGTGCTGATCTCGTACCTCGAAAACAAAGGCCGCGACCACGAAAATGCCATCACGCTAAAAGGAGCCAAACTCGCCGCCGACCCGGTCTTCAACCTCTCGGCCTTTGCCATTCTTGGAATTACCGCTGCGCTATATATCATTTTCTGGTAAAACGTAAAACGTGAGGGCGCTGCTCCCATCGCTCGTGCTGGAAACCGATATTGAGACATTCCTGATAGGAGAGGCACGTTCCTTGTGGAAAAGCACCACCGTTGGGAAGCAAGTTCACGTTTTACGTTTCACGCTTCACTCCCAGCCTTATGCAAGCTAACGACGCTCCCAATACCGCGGCCCTCCAGCACCTGCGCCACGCCTTCGCGCAGCAGTTCGGCGGAACGCCGGATGTTATCGTGCAGGCCCCGGGGCGCGTCAACCTGATCGGCGAGCACACGGACTACAACGATGGCTTCGTCTTGCCGATGACACTGTCGCTAGCGACGTATGTGGCGCTGCGCAAAACCGACGACGAAGCGGGCCATCTCTACGCGCTGAACGTCGACGAAACGCTGGTGCAGCCCATTGGCGAGCGCCCGGTGGTGGCGTCCGGGTGGGGCGTGTATGTCGGCGGGGTGATGCACCTGCTCGATCAGAAGATCGGACTGCCGGGTGGTTTTGAGGCGGTGATGTATGGCGAGGTGCCGATTGGTTCCGGGCTGAGTTCGTCGGCGGCGCTGGAAGTGGCGATGTTGCTGGGTCTGCAAACGCTCTTTGGCTTCGCCATAGATCCCGTGCGTGCGGCGCTGCTGTGTCAGCAGGTGGAGCACGAATACGCCGGGGTGCAATGCGGCATCATGGATCAGTTCGCCGCCCGGCTGGGCCGCCGCGACCATGCGCTGTTCCTCGACTGCCGCTCGCTGGCCTACGAACACGTCCCGATGTACCTCGGCGAGGCGTGTATTTTGGTGGTAGACAGCAAAGCGCCCCGCGACCTGGCGTCGTCGGCCTACAACGCCCGCCGTGCCGCCTGCGAAGCGGGGGTGGCGGTGTTGCAAAAAGCAGGCGTGGCGGCCACCGAGTTGCGCGATGTCACGGTGGATGTGCTACATGCCCACCGCGAGCAACTCTCCTACACGGCATACCAGCGGTGCCTGCACGTCGTCACCGAAAATGCCCGGGTGGAGCAGGCCGTCGCGGCGCTGCGGGCGGGCGATGTCGCCACGCTCGGTGCGCTGATGAACGCCTCGCACACGAGCCTGCGCGACGACTACGAAGTGAGCAGCCCGCCGCTCGACCTGCTGGTGAAGACGGCCCAGGCCTGCGACGGCGTGTGGGGCGCGCGGCTCACGGGCGCGGGCTTCGGCGGCTGCATCGTGGTGCTGCTCCAAAAGGAAGCCCTCGAACCCGTCATGCAGCAGCTCACCGTGCGTTACGAGGCGGCGTTCGACCGGACACCTGCGTTTTATCCGGTGAGACAAAACGTGGAGGCGGGCGTCCTATCCCTGTGACTCAACCTTCCCTTTGTAAGTCTCGTGCTATGAAACGCTTCGTTCCGCTCCTCTTCGTGTTGCCGCTGCTGTTTCTTTCCGCGTGCAACACCGATAGCACTGCTCAGAATGCCTCGGACAAGGAAGAATTCTACCTTGATGCCTTTCAGCGTATTGGGGACACCAGCGTCCTCATGGCGTCACTCGAAGAAGAAAGCCGGGGTGGTTATTCGTCGTATGGAGGCGGAGGCGATGTACGAAATTATCTCTTCTTCGATGTGCAAGACAAGTCGTCCAGGTGGCTCATGCCCACCAATGACCAGCTTTTCCTGTGGAAACGCGAATTGCATGTCGGCCCTCGGGAAGCGTCATCAAGTTCAAACCGAAACAACCTGCCCGCAACCACCCCGCGCGCGCTGCACTTTTTGCTCATCAGCCGCGACACCAACAACAACCAGCGCTTCGGTGAGGATGACGAGCGACAATGGGCGCTCGCGGACAGCACCGGCCAAAACTTTACCATCCTGCTGGATGGCATCACCCAATACCGACAGTTGTTCTGGTCAGGCGATAATTCCGTCGTGCTCTTCGTTGAGCGCCAAGGGGTGTTTCAGGCTGTGGAAGTTGACGTTGTCGAACGGCGGGTTATTAACACCACCGCGGTGCCTCAACAGGTGGGCGATATTTCACCCACTCTCACACCTCCTCAACCTTAATGCTACCCTGCCATGAAATGGTTTCCCCTGCTGTTTTGCCTGACCGTTGCGGTGCCGTGCCTCGCCCAGCCGTTTGCTCCTGTCAACCCGAATGCCTCCAACGAAGCACGCGCGCTGCTGGCCTATCTGTACGAGATCGACGACGACTACACGCTTTCGGGGCAGCACAGCTATAACCAGAATCCCAACCAGTTCTTCGACCGCGTCCACGAGATGACGGAGAAATATCCCGTCGTGTGGGGCACCGATTTTATCTGGAACGGCATGGAAGATCCGGGCCCGCGCATTGTGGAGGAAGCCATCAAGAAACACGACGAGGGTCATATCATCACCTTGATGTGGCACGCCGGACGCCCCACGGACGAACCACCGTTTCGCTGGCGCGAGAGCATCCAGGGCGAGGTGACGGACGCCGAGTGGACGGAACTCACCACGCCGGGCACGGCGCTCTACCAGCGCTGGCAGGCGCAGGCCGACACCGTGGCGACGTACCTCGCGCAGCTACGCGATGCGGGCGTGCCGGTGCTGTGGCGGCCCTACCACGAGATGAACGGCGTCTGGTTCTGGTGGGGCGACAAGAAAGGCGAGGACGGCTTCGTGAAGCTGTGGAAGATGATGTTCGACCGCTACGTGAACCACCACAACCTGACCAACCTCATCTGGGTGTGGAACGCCAACGGGCCGCGCGACATCCCGCTTGATGAAGGCTTCGATTATCACCACTTTTATCCCGGCCACGCCTACGTAGACGTGCTTGCCACGGATGTGTATCACTTCGACTACGAGCAGAAAGACTACCAGCAACTGCTCGATCTGGCGGAAGGACGCGTGATTGGTCTCGGCGAGGTGGGGCAACTTCCCAAGCCCGAAATCCTCGAAGCGCAGCCGAAGTGGGCGTGGTTTATGGTGTGGTCGCAGTGGCTCGAAACACACAACCCCCGCGGGCGCGTCCCCGACGTATACAACCACCCGTCGGTCCTCACGCACGACGAGGTGGACCTCGACTTTTGACGCCCTTTTTTACGAAACAGCCTCCGCGACGGGCGTTTCATTGGGCACCGGCATTGCGTCCAGGTTGTAGTCGCGGCGGATGGTGTATTCGGTGGCTTCGGCGGAGAGCAGCACGCCGGGCACGCCTGCGCCGGGATGGGTGCCGCCGCCCACAAAATACAGCCCGTCCACGTCCTCGCTGCCGTTGTGCGGGCGGAAATAGGCCGTCTGCGTCAGCTTGGGCTCGATGGCGAAGGCATTGCCCGCGTAGGCGTTGAGCTCGCGCTCGAAGTCGAGCGGGGTGAAGGCGTGTAGCACCTCCGTGTGGGCCCGCAGGTCGTCGAGGCCCCACGCCTCCAGGAAGTCGAGTACCTTCTCCGTGAAGGGCTCGGTTGTTTCATTCCAGTCGGTCTCGGAGCGCAGGTTCGACACTGGGATCAGGACGTACATGCTCTCGCAGCCGGGCGGGGCCATGTCGGGGTCGGTGCGCGTGGGCACATGCAGGTACATGCTGAAGTCGTCCGGCAGCGGCGCATGGCCGAAGATATCATCGATCAGGCCCTTGTAGCGCTCGGCCAGAATCAGGGTGTGATGCTCCAACTGTGGATACTGCTTGCGCACGCCGAGGTAGAGCAGAAAACAACTCATGCTGTAATCGAGGTTGTCCACCTTCTTGTCCGTCCACGTGCGCCGGTGTTCGGGCGCGATGAGGTGCCGGTACGTGTGGCCCACATCGGCGTTGCTGATGACGAGGTCGGCGTCGTAGCGCGTGCCGTTGGCGATGGCACCCACGGCCTTCCCGTTCTCGACGACAATCGAGGAAACCTCGGCGTTGGTTTCGATATGACCGCCTTGGTCGATGAACAGCTTGCCAAACGCCTCCACGAGTGAGTACATGCCGCCTTTGGTGAACCACACGCCTTCTTCGCGCTCCAGGTACGGAATCATGATGTAGACCGACGGCGACCGGAACGGGTGCCCGCCGATAAACAGCGGGTGGAAGCTGAACATGAAGTGGTGCCGGAAGTCCTTGAAGTAGCGCCGCGCATACGCCGACACGGGCAGGTACGCCTTCAGCCGCATCGCGCGGGGCACAAAGTCCACCATCGACCGCACCGTATCGAAGGGGCGCGCGCCCAGCCGGTCGGTGATGACGGTGTCGTAGACGGGTTTGATGGCTTCCATAAACGCGTCGTAGCGGTCGGCGTCGTCGGCGTTGAACCGCCGCATCTGTGCCTTCATCTCCTCCGGGTCGCCGTTGTAGTCGAGGTAGGTGCCGTCGTGGAAATAGATGCGATAGAACGGGTCGAGCGGGATGAGGTCGAGGTAGTCTTCCAGCCGCTGCCCCGCCGCCTGAAACACGGCGTCGATGATGGCGGGGGCGGTGATGAGGCTCGGCCCCATATCGAACGTATACCCTGCGTCCTTCAGCTGGTAGGCCCGGCCTCCGATCAGGGCGCGTTTCTCTAGGATGGTTACCTGCATCCCGGCGGCCTGAAGCCGGTTGGCGACGGCGAGTCCGCCGAAGCCACTGCCGATCACAAGGGCGGTTTTAGGTTGCTTGCTCATGGTTTGCTGTTGGTTTATGCGCAGGGCCAGTGCTGCGGCGTGTCTTCGCCATAGGTGCCCAGCAGGTCGTGGATCTGGTCGAGGGCTTCCGTGACGCCCTCCTCGGCCATCTGCACTACGTTTTCGCCGCAAAGCCTGGGCGTGCCCACCGACACAAAGGCGGCGGGCCGGGCCTCATTCAAGGGCTCGATGTGGAGGCCGACGGGAAGCAGCACGGCGGGCTTCAATGCCTCTGCGAAAAGCCGCAGGCCGGGCTGAAACGCCAGCGGACGCCGCCACGAGGGCCAGATGCGGCCCTGCGGAAAAAAAGCCACCCACGGGTTGTCGGCTTCCTGACGCTGAGCCTGTAAAAAACGAAGCGCCCGCCGCAGCGAGGCAGGCTCCGAGGGCGTGATGCCGAGCGCGCCCATCCATCGGAAAAACGGAAATCGCCGAAGCTGGGCCTCCAGCATGACGGTGAATAACGGGCGGTCCCCTGCGCAGCGCTGGTGCACTTCACGCAGCAGAAAGCCATCCCACCAACTGACGTGGTTCGCCACCAGCAACACCGTGTGGCCCGCAGGCAGGGTGGTTGGTAGCCCCCGCACGTAGATTCCCGCCAGCCGCCGCTGCATAAACGGACGCAGAAACAAGTACAAGAGGCGGACGGCAAGCGGATGCCAGGAAGTAGCCATGGCTTAGCGCCCCAGTGATTTTGCCGAAGCCGGAGCAGGCGCAAGAGCCTGCTCCAACGCCATCCGCTGATCTTGCGACAGATCGTCGGTTTCGAGTACCAGTTCCACCATCAGTTGGTACAGGTCGGGCGGGTATTGCTGCCGGACAGGGGGCAGGAGCGTCACGAGGGCGTGGGCATCTTCTTGCACCGACCAGCCACGTCCCAGAAAGCCTGGCAGGTAATAACAACTAATCAAGCGCAGGTAGCGCAACTCGGCGTGGTTGGGGTGGGCGCTCACCAGTTCGTCCAGCACGGGCAGCCCGCGTTTCAGGTAGGTCATCTTGCGCATCGGCCAAAAGGCGTGTTTGGCGCGCATGATCGTCAGTGCTGCCTCGTATCCCTGGATCAAGGGGTCGCCTTGCGCCACTGGGCGGGCGTCAATAAAGGCCTCGGCTTCGTCAATCAACGCTTCGTCGTAGGCGCTTTCGAGGTAATACTGCCGCACCTGTACCACCGCCGACGGATCGGTAGGAGCCAGTGCCGGTTGGGCCATCGTCATGGGGACAAACAAAAGGCTGGACCAGAAGAGGTGCATCAGGGTGGAGAACCGGGCGAGTACGCCCACCTGAGGCTTTGCAGCGGTACGGCGAACGGCTTCGGGCGCAGGCTGGACGCGGGCGGCTTTGCGGGCTTCGCAGCGGAGGTGCAGCACGTTCCACCGCGCCCGAATGCACAAGACCGCTTTCTGCCACGCCGACGTGTAGGCGCGCCGCGTCAGGTTGTTATAGCCGTGGCGCACGATTTGCGGATGGATACCGCGGTATACTTCAGCCGCGACGGCCACGACGTTGCCAAACGCCGGGGGCAGGTGCGGGATGGCTTTCCACGCCTCCTCATAATACGCCTCGGCGCGCGCCATCAGCGTGTCGATTACGCGGCGGTAGGCAGGGGAGAGGGTGCCCGTGTGTTGCATGATTTCGAGGTCGGCCCGGCTGATGCCGTGTGCGTGCAGCAGGTTGGCAGGAAGGTACACGCGGTTGTTGCCGAGGTCTTCGCCCACGTCGCGCAGGATGTTGGTGATCTGCATGGCCCGGCCAAGGGCAGCGGCGCGCTCGTGCATCGCCGGGTCAGTGACGCCAAAGAGGTAGCACATCCAGACGCCCACCACCGAGGCTACCCGGTAGGCGTAGAGGTCGAGTTCTTCGGTGGTTTGCAGCGCCACCGTGCCCAGGTCCATGCGCACGCCCTCGCCAAGCGCCTCGATGAGGCGAAAGGGCGCGCCGCGTTCCCGCGTAAGCTGCATCACCTCGTCTAGCCACGGCAGCCCCGACGCCTGGCCCTCATACGCAGCCTTCGACAGCGCCATCCACGCGTCGAGCCGCTGTTCGATCGCTTCGGGAGCCGTCTGGTCGGCTTCGTCCACGAGGTCGTCGGTGAGGCGGCAGAAGGCGTAGACGAGGCTCACCTCGCGCCGGGCTTTGCCGCGAAAGCCCCGCGCCGCAAACGAGAACGAGCGCGAGTGATGGCTAAAGTAGTTCCATGCGTTGGCGGGCACGCCTTCGGGCAACTGAATATCGTCCGAGGAGACCGCCGCCGGTTGCGGAATCCCGTCGCCTGCCGAAAAGCCGCGATGGTACACCAGCCAGCCCAACCCGCCAATCACGAGCACCGTGGCGGCCACGCTGCCCCACAGGCCGGCGGCCAGCACCATGCCCAGCGGCATCAGCACCGTCAGCCCATAATAGAAGACGATCCATCGCACCGAGAGGGCATCGGTCCAGCGCGGGGCCTTCAACAACTCGAACAGCCCCATCAGCGCGATGCTGGTGACGAGCCAGCCAAACAGGTTGATCAGCGGCATGCCGTAGAAGCTGCCCGCCTCGCCCCACACCCAGTACGACGTCAGAAAGCTCATCGCTGGGTCCAGGCTGAGGTCCCACGCCGTGAGCAACGCCCCACCCAGCAGGATGCGTCCCCATGGGTGATCGGGGAAGGCCACCCGTGCCAGCACATACGACGGCACCGCCATCCCGAACCAACTGAGCGGGATCAACAGCGGCACGCGGTCGAACCACGCCACGCCCAGCAGGTCGGTGTACTGATAGGGCCCAAAAGGCAGCCCAAAGGTGGTGCCGATCAGTTCGCTGGCGAGGCTGAGTCCGTAGACCGTGCCGAATAGGCCAAGCCAGGCCCACCCGGCTTTCCGAAAAAGATAAAAGAACAGGATGCCTACCGTGAGGAGCACGTGGACCTGTGCAAAGAAGCGAAACGAGATGGCATAGAACGAGGCGAACTGGGGAAACTGTGCCAGATTTTGAGGGCGCAGGGCAAAGAAAAAGTATCCCAGCACCGCTACTGCGGTGAATCCCAGCAGCAGCCACAAGGGGCCATGATCGAGCCAATAGGCGGTGCGCCGTACCGAACGTTTCGGCATGATCTGCTTCAGGTAGGTGAGCGAAAAGGTGTTTCGATGGGGTGGACAGCCGGTGAATCCGGAAAAGTATATCGCTCGTTTGGCCGATTTGATCGGCCCGATTGTAGTTATAACATGATTCGTACAATTAATCCGTCTCTCCCATCCCATGCAAGCGGATCAAAGTGGAGGGGCTAACGCTTTCTGTGTCTGGACTTCTGCCACTCGCCTTTTTCATGCATGGATTACGACCTGATCATCATCGGTGCCGGACACAACGCGCTCATCACGGGGGCGTATGCGGCACAGGCAGGCTACCGCGTCGGTGTCTTCGAGCGGCGGCCTGTGGTGGGCGGAGCCGTGGTGACGGAAGAGGTGGTGCCGGGCTATCAGTTCGACCTTGGCGGCAGCGCTCACATCCTGATTCGCCTCACGCCTATCGTCGAAGAATTAAAGCTGCAGCGGTTTGGATTGGAATACCTGGAACTCGACCCGCTCTTTTTTGCGCCCTTCCCCGATGGCGATGCCGTGTTTATCTACCGCGACGCCGACCGCACCGCCGAGCACCTCGAACGCCAGTTTCCCGGCGAAGGCGATGCGTACCGGCGGTTTATCGACGACTGGAAGCCGTTTGCGGAGGCGGTCAAGGAAGCCTTCTTGCGCACGCCGAGTCCGTTCGAGTTGGGCCGCACGATGATCTTTCGCAAAACGGTGAAGGACTGGAAGCAAGCACTGCCGATGATTTTTAAGCCGTACGGCGAGGTGGTGGATACGTATTTCCGCGAGGAGAAAGTCAAAGCGCCGCTGGTGTGGATGGCGGCGCAGTCGGGGCCGCCGCCCACCGAGCCGATGACGGGGCCGTTTCTGTTGTGGCACCCGCTGTACCACGAAGGCGGCATTGCGCGCCCGCGCGGCGGCTCGGGGATGCTGACGCAGGCCTTGCGCCGCCACATCGAAGCGCACGGCGGGGAAGTGCACACGTCCACGCCCGTCGACGAAATCCTGATCCAGAACCGCCGCGCCGTGGGCGTCCGGATTGGGAAAGAGACGTACACCGCCCGCGCCGTGGTGGCAGGGACACATGCGCTGGAGACGTTCGGCAAGCTGCTGCCCGAAGCCCATCGCCCACCGGGCGCGAAAAATATGCGCGTGGGCAACGGCTTCGGCGCGATTCTGCGATTGGCGCTAAACGAACCGATTGCCTACACCGCCGCGCCCGGGGCCGACGCCCGTACGGCGCTGCAACTCCTGTGCCGCGACCGCGCCCAGCTACACGCTGCCTATGGCGACTATATGCGCGGAGCCCCCGCCGCCGATCCGCCCATCGTGGCGATGAGCTTCAGCGCCGTCGATGACACGCTGGCCCCACCCGGCGGCGAGGTGTTGTGGCTGTGGGCGCAGTATTTCCCGTATGACCTCGCGCACGGCAACTGGGACGACCGCGCCAACGAGATCGCCAACA
>JAUIDY010000121.1 GCA_030428385.1 Rhodothermia bacterium
CGCCCCGCCGATGACGGTGAGGAAAGCAAGGATGAATTGGAACGTCAGAAACACTCGCGTGAACCACGTCTTGTCGGCCAGCCGCTGCCGTCCGCGGAAAATGGTCACGGGCTGGAACGAGGCGATATAAAACGCCGGATACGCGCCCGAAGCCACGCCGACAAACGCCAGCAAGCCGATTAAAAACACCCAGAGCAGCGCGTTTTCGCCCCACGCCATGCCACTCTGGATGACAAACCGGGCGTTGAACATCGGAATCAGCACCGCCCACGCCAGCAGAATGCCCAACACCAGCGCCAGCAGGCACAGCAGCAGGTTTTCGGCCATGAACTGGATTATCAACTGGTTGCGGTTGCTGCCCATCACCTTGCGCAACCCAATTTCTTTCAGCCGCCGCGCCGCCGAACCGAGCGAGATGTTGATATAGTTGAAGCACGACAGCGCCAGCATAAACAGCGCCATGCCCACAAACCCGAGCACCAGCACGGGATGGGCCACTTCGTTGGGGCGGCGCTGCACCATGTATGCGCCCTCCGACGGGTGCCGCAGGTTGTCGAGATGGAACGAGAGGATTTGCCAGTCTTCGTTGGCCGCGTTTTGCAGCGGCAGGTAGCGGTCCAGTTGGCTGTTGATGAACGCGGCGTCTGCGGGGTCATGAAGCTGCACAAACGTCCCGGCGGTGAGCGCAGCCCAGCTTTCCAGGTCCGTCGTGCCGAGGGTCTGCTGCTTGTCGTAGTTGATCAGAAAACCGAACCGGATGCTGGTGTTGTTGGGGAACGGCGCGGCAACGCCCTGCACGGTGAATGTTTCGGTGTAGACATTGCGGAATGAGATGCGCAGTTGTTGGCCCATCGGGTCTTCGTCGCCGAAGTATTTCGTCGCCATCGCGTCGCTAAGGATGATGGCGTTCGGGTCGGCGAGGGCGTCGGCGGTGCCGCGCTGCATCGGGAAGGTGAACATGTCGAAGTAGCCAACATCCGCAAACGTGATCAACTCCTCGAACATCTCGCCGTCGAACGGAATGGAGCCGCCGTCCCACGCGATGCGCACGGCGCGTTCCACCTGCGGGAAGTCCGCTTCGAGGGCTGGCCCTATCGCCATGGGCGTGCGGCCCCAGCGTTGCTCCCAACCGTCGCGCTCCACCGTGTGCTCCACCAGGAAGGTGCGGTCGATATTCGGATGGTGGTGATCCAGCGTCAGCAGGTTTTGTACTGACAGAAACGCCACGATGCTGCATGCCACAGCGATGGATAGCCCGGCGATGTTGATGACCGACGATGTGCGGTTTTTGAGCAGCGTGCGGTAGGCGAGTTTGGCGTAGTTTTTTAACATGCCGAATCGGATAGCAAGTTCATGAGCGATGATCTGGTGTTGTTTGAGTTTGCCCCAGTAGACCTTGTCGTATTCGTCGTCGGCCTCGGCGAGGCCGCCCATCTCGTCCACGGCGAGGCGGAAGGCGTCGGCTTCGGGCGTGCCGGTGTCGGTGAGGAACTGAACCTGATCGCGCAGGTGGCGCTCCATTTCGTCGAGGTCTTGGGCAAGGAAATGGCGGTCGTTGGCAAACTGACACCGCCACAGCGCGAGGGCTTTTTCGAGGTCAAACATGGCGATGGGTTAGGCCGGCGCCCAGAGTTGCGTAAACAGGGTGTTCATCGCCCGCCACTCCTGCTTCGAGCGTTCCAGCGCGGTGTGGCCTTTGGCGGTGAGTTTATAATACTTGCGGTCGGGCCCCGACTCCGACGGTTTCCAGAAGGCCGTCACCAGCCCGTCTTGTTCAAGGCGATGCAGGAGTGGATACAGCTTGCTGTTCGACCACACGATGCGTTCTTCGGAGAGCAGCCGGGCGCGGTGGATGATCTGGTAGCCGTATTTTGGGCCGTCTGCCAGCAGCGAAAGCATCAGCGGTTGGAGCGAGGCGGCCAGGAGGCGTTTGGAGAACATGAGTAGCTAGGTCATTTTTGGACATAGTAGGACCCGCTACGGGGCTGTTGGCAGATAGTTACAGGGGTTTTGGCGCAGGGTTGGCTGTTTTCGTGAAAGCAGTGGATGGAACCCCCGTGCGCTTAGCCAATGGGGACTGGCATCAAGGCTGGGTGCTTGTTAAGAAGCATTTTGCCAGTCTGCATGGCTGCTGGTTTTTCGTCCTTTCACAGCGGAAAGGACCAAACGCCTTGTCCCATCCAATCCCGCGAAGCCCGTCCAGCACACAGTCCGTACCCGCTGGGCGGCACCCGCTTCGCCAACCGACAAATGCCGTGCTGTTCGCCCACCGGCTAAACGCGCGGGCTTCTTCCTTACGCGCATGCCGGGGATGGGACGCTGGTGCACCATTCGGGTAATAGTGCTTTTTAAAAACGCCTTTCGATTGAAGCAGCGGTGGAAGTGGGCACCGGTGCCGCCTCCGTGGCGAGGGCGCGTTGGGTGGAACCCCGGTGCGTTTAGCCAATGGGCATCACTGGGGCGTTTGGGAAGTGCCTTTCACTTTGTGCCCGTTGGGTACGGCGTAGGTAGGGTTGGATCGGGGTTCGTGCGTTTCGGAGGCGGCGGGACTTTGGTTCTTTCGTCCCTGAAAGAACAAATAGCTCCTTTGGCAAAACCACGGCGTCAGCGCAGCATCAAGGAAGTGCAACGCAGGTGCATTCTTCACGCAACGGATTCTCCGCCCCGAAGAGGGCTTTGTACGACTCTGCAACACAGATCAAATCCACACATATATCACGGCCTGGAATGTCGTCAAAACAGGCCTGAAAAGGCTGAAAATGAGCATCATTCTACACATCACATATGACACAGGGGTGACAGGGACAATCCGTATTTTGGAGGCGGATTTAGCACCTGTTTGTGGCCTTGTTTCCTTCACCCGACACTGCCTCGTTATATGACTTGCTACCGCTACGCATCTACCAATTTTGTTTCTCAAAAGCCGCTGCCACACCCTCCCACCAGAGCACGGCGTGACGCCCCGTCCTGCCTGCCTACCGGAACCGTTACGCTGCTATTCAGCGACATTGAGGGGTCGACGCGGCTGCTGCGGCATTTGGGAAGTGCCGCCTATGCCCGCGTACTCGGCGTGCAGCGTCGGCTGTTGCGGGCGGCGTTTCAGCGATGGGGCGGTCAGGAGGTGGATGCGGCAGGCGACGGGTGTTTTGCGGTCTTTCAGGAAGCCACCGCAGCGGTGAAGGCTGCCGCTGCCGCCCAGCGTGCGTTGGCGGCGTATGCGTGGCCAGAGGGTGGGCAGGTACGCGTGCGGATGGGGCTGCACACGGGCACACCGGGGCTGTTTGCCGAAGGGTATGTGGGGCTCGATGTCCACCGCGCGGCCCGGATCTGCGGCGCCGCACAAGGCGGGGAGGTATTGCTTTCAAAGACCACGCAGGCGTTGGTGGCACACACGCTGCCTGCGGAAATGCGCCTGAGGGAGGTAGGCCCCAGTTGGCTCAAAGACCTCGATCATCCCGAACATCTGTATGCCGTCCAAGGCTTCGGGTCGCGCTGCGAAGGATATAGGGGGCTGCTGAGCATGGTCGTTTGAGAGGGGCCGCCTTCGTATCATGCAGAGCAACAAGCAAGCACGCGGCCCAGCTTCATACAATTACCACAGCTTGCACCCAAACCACCGCGTATCTTGCCCGCTTTTGGAACACCTGAACCACGCGGATTGCTCTCATGCGTACCCCCCTAGCAGGATTGCTGTTCTTTTTGGTTGGTGTTGGCACGGTTCAAGCGCAAGACGTGGCGTTTGAAGCGGTATTGCCCGACACCATCGTTGTCACGGCGTCACGCACCGCTGCTGATGTCCGCCAGACCGGGCGGCGCGTGACGGTGTGGACGGCGCAGGACCTGGCGACGCTGCCGGTGGCGTCCTTCGACGAACTGCTGCGGACGGTGGGAGGCATCGAAGCGCAAAGCCGGGGCGGCTTTGGCATCCAGACCGACCTGACGATGCGTGGCTCGGGCTTCAACGGCGTGCTGGTGCTGGTGGACGGGATGCGGCTCAACGACCCCATGACGGGCCATTTTCTCGCCGATCTGCCGATTCCGCTCTCCGAGATCGCCCGCATCGAGGTGCTGCGCGGTGCGGCGTCGGCCCTGTATGGGCCAGATGCGCTGGGTGGGGTGATTCAGGTGTTTACCTATGCCGGTCTTTTGGAAAATGGTGCAGACGTGGCTTCGGGTGGAAGTCTTGCCGTGCAGGGCGGGGCTAATGCGCTGTATGATGTGGATGCCAACCTGCGAGTCGGGACGGGCGAAGCCGTGGTGAGTGGCGCGGCTACCTGGCAAGGCACCGACGGTGAAGCCATCCGCAATGCCGGGGGTGTGGTGGTGCAGCGCCGGCGAGAAACGATTACCACCGACTTCACCCGGCAGGCGCTTACGGTGGCGTGGAACCAGCCGCTGGGCTCGGCGATGCTGTTTGCCCGTGCCGGGGCCGACGAGCGTGACTTCGGCGCCTACCATTTTTACACCGCCTTCGCCAGCGACACCGCTCGCGAAGCCACCGCTACGCGCTGGGCGCAGGTGCGCCTCCGCAGTGCCTCCACCGACACCACCCGCTGGCAGGTGCAACTCGGCGCGAAAGAGCACGACGATCGCTACGTCTACAACCCCCAGACCCCCGCTAACGAACACACCAGTCGCCTCTTCCAACTACAATCGCAACTCACGCACCCGCTCACACCGCAGTGGACACTGACAGGCGGCGTATCAGCATCGGTGCGCAGCATCGACAGCAACAACCTCGGCGAGCACACCGATGAGGCTGGGGGTGTCTTCGGTCACCTGCGCTGGCAGCCCACCGCCACGCTCACCCTCAACGGCGGAAGCGGCCTCGATTATGATCCCGGTTATGGCTGGGAAGTGACACCACAGGCCAGCCTCGCGCTGGTGCAGCCGGCATGGGGACTGCGGGCCAGCGCCGGACGCGCCGTGCGGGCCCCGAACTACATCGAGCGGTATTTTAACACCATGCTCGCCCAGCCCCGCGGACGCAACGTGGGCAACCCCGACCTCAAGGCCGAGCAGTCGTGGTCATTCGAGGCGGGGATCGACGTGTTTCCTGCGCCGGATGTGGCGCTGCACGCGACGGCGTTTTATCACACCACGCAAAACCTCATCGACTACGTCAAGCTGACGCCCGCCGACACCGTGTGGCTCGCTCGCAACCTGCTCGACGTAAGCGTCCCCGGCGTCGAACTCGACGTGGTGCTTACGCCAAGGCTCGGGGCCAGCCGCTTGCGCCTCGCCGCCACTTACACGTGGCTCGATCCCAATCTCGGCGATGTGGAGCCGGGCGTGGAGCTGAAATATGCGCTGACGCAGGCGCGGCATCTGCTGCAAGGAGCGGTCAGCCTTTCGCAGGAACGATGGTCGCTGGGTGTGCAGGCATTATGGAAAGACCGGCTGGAAGGCGAGTCGTATGGCGTGGTGCATGCCCGCGCCGGGTATCGGCTGCTCTCGGGGCGGCAGCGCCTCACTCTCACCGCCGAGGTGCGCAACCTGTTCGACAAAGCCTACGCCGAAATCTTCGACGCGCCCATGCCGGGGCGATGGTGGCTGGTGGGGCTGCGGCTGGCGCGGTGAGGATGCGTCTGGGCAGCGTTCTGGCCGGTGCGCACGGTGCAAGCAATTTTCCTGAACGGTTTGAAGAAGAATACCAACGGCACGCAATCATGATACGTACGTTTTCAATATGCATACTTGCATCATATTACCTTGCTACCGGGGGATGTCATACATCCAATCGGTTTCATGAAAACGGTGGAATGTTCTGGATGCAGATTGATAGTACGCTTGCTGATAGTGTCGAGGTGGTGTTCCTGGATGGGGCTCGTAGTGTGATCTTTCCGGCTTCTTACTCACCCCCATACACCGGTTTTCAGCCTGGTGATGTAGAGCGGTTTACCCCGCTCCCCGAACTAATACGATCCGTTGAGCCAGACATCAAAGACCAATTCAAGCACGCTCTGATTGAATCGATTGAGCGACAAATGAATGATCCTACGATGTATGGCAAACGGCTCGTAGGCGAAGAACGAGATCAAGAGTTAGCAAGGCACAGGAAGGGGATTGAGCGTGATTCAAAACGTTTCCATACCTGGGACCGTCAATATGTTGGCTACTTCAACGAGCAAGGAGAGCAAATGCTGTTGATCCAGTTCGTAGACTTCAACGAAGATCCTCATCGATTACATGCTCACCTTGGTGAGGGCTGGATAAGCGGTTGGCGTGGTTGGTTTGACTCGAACACAAGCTGCATGACGTTCAATGTAAAGCAAAAGCAACTCGGTGTGTACTGACATGAAGCTTCGATTTCGGGATCTCAACGCTGGAGGTTATAGATGCTGAAATATCCTGAATCAAGTTCAGTTCATGGTTCAGCATGACACTTCAAATTGGCTCAATTCCCTGTTCATCGTCCGATGTGCAAACAATTCTGTTCCCTATTGGAATGTCTGAGAGGTGGGTTCGTCTAGGTAGGTAAGGACGCCTTTCATGCGTCGGGATCCTGATGCCCAACCGGGTGGCGCGGCAGTGAGTGACGACGGCTGCCACGCGCCCCTTACCAACGACATACAACCATGAAAACCTCTTTTCGCTTTCGCTTGTTGCCCCTGTTCCTGATCGGGATGCTGGCTTTTTCGGCCTGCGATTCCGCCCTGACGGAAAACAGGAGTGACAACCTGGCCGCCACGTCGCTGGACGATTATGCGTCCACGTTGAACGATGAGCTCGGCCTGACCAACGATCAATACCAAACGCTGCGCAACACCATGGCGCGGTATGAAGACCGCGAACCCGGTGCGCTGTGGCGCGTCGCTGCCGACTTGCAGGAAACCCTCACGGACGAACAAAAAGAACGCCTATTGAGCTTCAATGGCCCGTTTGGCGGCCCGAATCAAGGACAAGGCTTCCGGCAGGGACAACGTGGCGGTCCGCACGGTGGTCCGGGTAGCCCCGGCATGGGCAGCCCCGGCATGGGTGGTCCGGGCATGCGCGGACAAGGCATGCAGCAAGGACCGGGTGGGGGACTGCTCTTCGACTTGCTGACGGATGAACAAAAAGCCCAGATCGAAGAATTGCACACGGCGTTCCGTGCCGAGGTTGAACCGCTGCATGACGCCTTAAGAGAAGGCACCCTGTCGCGGGAAGACTTCCGTACACAGGTGCAGGCGCTGCACGAAGAACTCAAAGCTGCGGTGGAAGCCCTGCTGACGGACGAGCAAAAAGCCGAACTGGAACGCTTACGCGAGGAACGGATGCAAGGCCGTGAGGAACGGCAGGCCGAAGCCAAAGCCGTGCGCGATGACGTGCTGGGGCTGGATGCCGCGACCTCCAGCATGTTTGATGCCGCCATCGAAGCGCACCGCGACGAAGTACAGGCGCTGCGGGAAGAAGCGCGGGGCAACGGCGCCATCGACCGCGAAGCCTTGCACGACGCCATCAGTGAACTTCGTGCGGCATATGTAGCCAGCCTTGGCGACTTCCTGGATGCGGTGCAGCTTGAGATTGTACAGATTCATGGTGCACTGGCCCACAAGATGCCTAAGGGCAAGGGCGCACGGGGCAGGGGAGGACCGGGTGCAGGCCCCGGCGGACCCGGCTTTGGTCCCGGTGGTGGTCCGGGCGGTGGGCCAGGTGGGTTCGGGCGGTGATCATGAATCGTTGTGTCTCTGACGAGCGCAGGCGGGGGGTGACACCCTCGCCCCGCGCTCGTCTCTTTCGTATCTTGTGCTGTTGCCGTGTCCACCCTGAGCCTGCTGGTACCTCTTCCCTTGTCTCGCCCCGCGCCGCCGTCCGACGATGCCTTGCTTGCCCGTGTGCGGCAGGGCGACCAGGACGCGTTTCGGGTGTTGGTGGAGCGGTACGAAGAAACGGTGACGGTGACGGTGGTGTCGATGCTGGGCCGCACCAGCGAGGTGGACGACGTGCTGCAAGAGGTGTTTATCCAGTTCTACCGTTCGCTGGAGCGCTTTCGGGGCGACGCCAGCGTGCGCACCTACCTCAAGCGCATCGCCATCAACAAGGCGCTGGATGTGCTGCGGCGCCGCAAGCGGTTCTTCGGGCGCTTCCTCAGCCGCGACGACGACGACGTGCACCTGAACGAGACCGCGCCGGGGCAGGAGCCGGTGGAGGCCAGCGAGCGCAAGCAACTGGTGCGCCGCGCCATCGCGTCGCTGCCGCCCAACTACCGCGCCGTCATCACGTTGCGCCTCATCGATGGCTTCTCCACCGAAGAAGCCGCCCAGATGCTCAATATCCCCTACGGCACGGTGCTCTCGCGGCTCAACCGCGCCAACCAAAAACTGAAAGTGATTCTTCAACCTTATTTCGACGAGACCCTACCGCCGATTGCTACTTCTACTGATTGACCATGAAACGTCCCACAACCACCGACCACCTGCTGCGCTACCTCGAAGGCGCGCTGCCGAGCAATGAAGCGGCACGGCTGCAGGCGGAACTGAAAGCCTCGCCCGCGTTGCAGCGGGAACTGGAAGAGTTACGCCTCACGCAGACCGTACTGCAACAAACCACCGCTGGGGATGCGGCGCAGGCGGTGAAGCCTTTCCTGGCCGACCGGGTGTTGCGCCAACTCAATGCGCCGCCCGCTGCCGAGGCAACACTCGACGACCTGTTCGCCAATCTGGCGGGGCTGTTTCGTCCGGTGGCGTTTGCCAGCCTGCTGCTAATGCTTGTGCTGGCGTCGTACAACATCTACCTAGCGCAGCAATATGAAGCGGAAACGACGTTCAGCGAGTCGCTGTTGGCCCTGCCGCCTCTTTCTGAGGAGGCAGTGTATGACCTCGATCTGTACGATCTCCAGATGAACAATCAACCATGACCGTCCACGTTAAATCGGCCATATTACTTTTTGTAGCGGTGGGCCTCGGGGTGATGCTGGGGGCGCTAGGGGCGGCTACTATCCTGAACCACCGCGTGGATCAGCTTGAAGCCCTGCGCAAGCCGGGCAGCTTCGCGCCGTTTATAGAAAGCATTATCGAGCCCACCGATGAGGCCCAAAGGGCGCAGTTGCGGGTGTTGTTAGAGGAAGCCGAACAGCAGCAACAAGCCCTGCGCCGCTCGATCCACGACCAGCACCGCGCCATCAGGGATTCGCTTCGGGTACAACTGGGCCAGATCCTGACACCCGAACAACTGCAACGCCTTGATACCTGGCATCGGATGCAAGGGCCGGGTAGCGAGCGTCCGCCTGGGGCACAGGGACAGGGGCCACCACCAGGGGCACCAGGCTTTAGGCCGCCGGGTGGTCGTCCGGGGCCGGGCGCAGGCCGACCGGGTGGTCGTCCAGGAGGCCCTCCACCGTTACCCGCCGACTCGCTGCGTTAGGAAGCGGCTGCGTCCTGTTGGTCCGCAAAATGCCGACGGAGGGTGTGTTCGAGGTCGGCATGAAACGGGTCGTCCAAGGCATAAACCGTGACGTCGAAGTGCAGCACGCCGTTGTCTTCTTTTTTAAACTGGATATAGGGCTCGCGGCGGACCGAAGCCCAGAAAGAAGTGAGCACCTGTTCGCGCAGGGCGGCGATGAGGTCGCCCACCGGACGTTCGTTGCTGGGAAGGGTGAGGTGAAACGTATGGGCGGTTGTTTCTTCAAGCCGATCGGCCATGACCAGGGGCTGGGAAACGAGGGTGCCGTAGGGCAGGCGCACCTGCACCCCTTGTTCTGTTTCCAGCGTTAAGCCCCGGTAGCCGACCTTCTGGATGAACCCTTCGGCAGCTTTCACCTTTATCCATTGCCCGGCCCGGTAGCTGTTTTCCGTGCGCAAAATCACGCCGCTGATGAAGTCGCGCACCCCAAACCAGCCGCCTGCCACCAGCAAAGCAGCCATCAGGCCCACGGCAATCCACAGATACACGGGCCCTTCGGGAAGGAATGCCCATAGCAGCCACACCAGAAGCAGCAAGCCAATAACCACTTCGGCCAGGGGCAAAAGGCGGTAAAACAGCGAGCGCTGGCGGTTCTTGAGCCGCACCATCAGTACACGTCGGGTTACCAGCAAAAACACCACAACTCCAACAACCAGGAACAGGAAGGGCAGGTCGACAAGGAAAAAGCGAGACATTACAGCATCCTCCGGTCCGTGAAGGCCTGGGTGAGATAGGGACGCATAAAGGGGTTAACCAACCACGTGCCCGGCGCGGGAGTATCAACCAAGCCCGATCGTTGCAAGACGTCCATTTCGGTTTGAAGGACGTCCTCCGGAAGCCCGCTGATGCGCAACAGCCGGGTGTGCGAGACGCTGCCATGCAACAGCAGATGCACCAGCAACACCCGCTGCAATGGCGCTAACTCGTCGAGCACGTTTACCGCAGGAGGAACCGGCGGCGTAATGGTCAGGGTGTCGTGCGAAACCTTTTGGATCTGGCTGATCCAGGTTTGCAAGGCCACCCCCACATTCCCGCGCGAGGTGTCGAAGAAGGCCGTAAAGAGTTTGGCCAGCTTCCACTCCGAGAGGTTGTCCTCCTGCTCACCGTCTAGCTCTAGCTTGAGCCCGGTAGAGCGATGCCGCAGCAGGATCACTTCTTTGAGTTGCTCGGCGTTGCAGGGCGCACAGATGATCACTTGAAGCAGTTGGTCGGACAGCGGGCGGATTTTGTCGATCAGACGGAAGGCGTGCGTATCGGCATTGAGGATAAAGAGGCAATGCTCGCTGTAGCGGTCGATCCATTGCAGCAGCACCTTAAGCACGACAAAGCCATCGGGGCTGCGTTCCCACCACTGTTCCAGGTCATGGATCAGCAGCACGCTGCCCAGCGGAAGCTGCCGGAAGCACGTGTCGATGTCGCCTTGTATACCCACCGCTGCCTGAAACCGCCGCTCCCACTCGTTCACATCAATGGAGCCCCCTTCGGGAGGCATAATTTGGAAGATGTGCTCAGATTTGAAGTGGGTGTGGGCGATCAACTGAGAAAGGGTGGTTTTTCCCGCCCGGGCTTCGCCCACCACCAGGATCGCGCCTCGAAACCCGCGCCGGTATCGTTCGATGGCCGCACTGGCCTGGGCACGGGCCTCTTCGCCACCCACCCAGAGGTCGTTGGATAGGGAGGGTGTGCCCAGGAAAAGCTGGCGGTAGTAGAACGGCAACGCCCGGAGTACCGCGTCGGTGGGCGACACCGCTTCGCGGAGGGCTAGCCCGTGTTCGGCCTGGGTCTCATAGGCAGGAACGGCGTCGCCAAAACGACGCGCCAGCAGCACGCCTTCGCTGCGTTGGTACAGCAGCCGCACCACCCGGTCGGAGACGAGGGATTGGAGCCGCGCTTGCTGGTTCTGGAGGCGCGAGCGCACCTGCCGGCCCCGATGGCCCCGGATATTCTGCTGCAACTGTCCCTCCGACCGGCTCAGGGCGTAGGTGTTGAGTTGCTGGGCGGTGGCTTGCAACCGGGCGTTGATAAAATGCGACAGGGCCGTGAGGTGGTTTTCCATCTGCCCCTTTTCATGGGCCAACCGGTCCAGGCTCGCCGCCATGATCGTCGCCAGGGACGTCTGCGTTGGCACCTCCTCATTGTCCTCGTCGCTGACCTGGAAGGTCACGAGCCGGAGGACGTCCTGGGCAATCGCGTGGATCTGCTGGACCTGCAGGGGCCAGGCGGCCAACTCGGCCTGGAGCGGACCCAATAATTCGGTTTCCACGATGTATTCGACGGCCCGCCGAAACGAAATAGGAACGGTTTCGACATCGGCAAAGGGGTCAGAGGCAAGGGTCTGCAACGCCATCTCGGTGATCATGTCCTGCTGCGGAGCAAGCGGTTCGACGAGGGCCCGGATGTCATGGGAAAGGGTTTCGAGGAACGGCTTCGGATCCACCGGTTTTCCGTCGTAGGTGGTCCGCAGGGTGGGTGGGGTGGCTTCGGCGGCGTCATCCGCAAACTGATGCAAGGTGGCATGAAGCTGCGCCACCGGGAAGACGACGGCGTTCTGCACCTGCTGCTGGAATTCGTCTGTGCGGCGCTGCAAGAGGGTTGCCAGCCGCTGGTGCATGGCGAGCAGTTGCAGGCTTACGCCCGCCCGTACCAGCACCTGCCGGTGGTTGCTGGTCCAGCGTTCGGGGAGTTCCGCCAGGCGGTCGGCGTGGGACGAAGCGGGCTTGTGGCGTGGTTTGGTTTGTTTCTGGGCGACGGCCTTCATCAAGGTTTCTACCCAGGTTTGCAACAGCTGGTGGGTTTCTGTCTGGAACGTCGGTGGCAGTTGATGGAGGTGGGCGGCGAGGTGTTCTCGGGCTTCGTCGCTTTGGGTTTGTATGGTCGCAACGGCTTCATCAAGGCTCGTTGTTAAGGCGGTCTCGTCGCCGAGCAGGACCTCCAGTCGGTCCAGCGTATCAATGGTGTTGCGGGTGATCGTCTGAAGCCGGTGCACGGTCTCATGGGTTGCCAGCCCAAGGGTCGTCAGGAGGCGCGCCACGACCTGCTGGAAGTCATGCATCAGCAGGTGCTCTACCCACGCACGAAAGGCGACTTCCACCGTGGTCTGGCGCGTGCGTTGCGAACGGCGCACCGGGACCGTCGTGGTGATCGTCAAGGCCTCGGGCGTTTGGCGCAACACATCGCGGAGGCGCGAGCGGAGGGCCACCAGGGCTTGCTCGAACACCTCTTGTTCCAGCGGCAATTGGTCTTCGAGGAAGGACGAGAGTGCGCGTTGCAAGTGAAACAGCACGCTGCTGTGCACCCGTTGCAAGGCTTTGCGTGCACGAGGCGGCGGCATGCCCAGGAGGGTGCGTTCCAGCGAACGCACGTTGTTTTGCAGCGTGTCGAGGGCTTGTTGCTGCAAGGCCTGGTGTATCCGGTAGAGTTGCCCCAGCGCCGTTTCCAACTCGCTGCCTGCCTGGGCGAGGCGATCCTGGAGGTGCTGCATGGCCCATTGCAAGGTCTCATCCTCCGGGAGGATGAGGGGCGGGAGCGACAAGGCTTCGGGTAACTCCTGCGGCAGCACCCCGCGTGCCACCGCCGACGTGTCGATGCCTAATTTGATCTCCTGGAAAAAGGAAGAGGCGTGAACAAAAAGCACGGTTCCGAGGATGTTGTTCATCGTCTGGGTGCTTTCCACATAGGCATGGGCACTGTCGATGCGCACATCGGGCAGCCCCATCAGGGTCAGGTCGGCATCGACTGATTCGGCGCTGATAATCTGGGTAACGGGCTTTCGGTCCACCACATTGTTGATCACCTTCACCGTGGCATTAATGCGGAACGAGGCAAGGATGCCATCAACCCGTGCATGGATCGCATCCTGGAGGGCGGTTTCGCCTTCGTTGATGGTGAGGAGGCGGATTTGCGCGGTGCGCCATACGTCGGAGGTGGTCAGGAAACGCAGCAGGGCCAGTTTCAGGGCCAGGTTGTTGTTGCCGCCCCGCCACCACACGTCGATGCGCTGGTGGTTGCCGTAGCCACGCGCTTTATCATAATCCAGCAGCAGCACGTTCAGGTCGAGGGTGTTGAACGTATGAACGAGGGCGGCAAAGCGTTGGGGATGGCGGGTGTTGCGGGCCCATCCAAGAATGACCGTGTTGGGCTCCACTCCCGAAAAGCCGTGGTACGAGGCAATGGCCTCCATGGCGTCGTAGATGTCCGGGCATTCCAGCCGCCGGGTGAAAACCCCGGCCTCTTCCTCGGGCACGGCTTCCGTACGCGAAGAGGCGGTGCGGGGCGTCAGGCGTTTGGCCGAGGTGTTTTCGGTAAGGTCGAAGTTGGAAAGCAGGCCGCGTTTGTAGACCAGCCAGCGGCCCAGGGTGATGAGGTGGGGGCGGGCTTCGGTGTTGCCGCTAAACAGGATGATGTTGGGCCGCCAGTTGCGCTCGTGGACGCGGTTCTGGGCAAGGCGTTGCAGGCCCGTTCGCACCAGCGACGACCAGAAGCCTTCCCAGGTGTCCCCGCTCTCCAGGGTTAGTTCGCGGCGTTTGAGGTACAGGAAGACCACGCCCAGCAACACCGTCGCGCCAATCATGGCGATGAAGTCGAGCTGAATCATCACCACAAAACACGCCAGCGCACCGACGATGCTTACGCTTTTGGGAATCTGGAACGCCGGGCGGTAGTCGGGGCTGGCCCAGCTTTCGATGGCACAACTCAGGTTAAGGAAGCCATACGTGGTGATAAAAAACATCGACACGATACGGGCGATGACGTCCAGTTCCCCGATGAGAATCCCGGCTTCGGCGATGATAAAGGTGAGGATGAGGGCGTTCCGGGGCTCGTTTTCCTTGCCATGCCCCCGGGCAAAAAAGTGGGGCGTGATGCGGTCGACGGCGGTGGCTTGCAGGATGCGGGGCGCGCCGAGGATGCTTCCCAGCGCCGACGAAATCGTGGCTCCCCAGATCCCGGCCACCACGGCGGGTGCAAACAGCGCGATGTCGAGCAAGACGTTGGGGTTAGAGGCCAACTGCTCAGCGCTTACGGTGTACGAGAAAAACACCGCCAGGATGAGGTAGACAACCAACCCCACCCCGATGGCCCACAGCGTCCCTTTGGGGATGTCACGCTTCGGGTCTCCTAGGTCGCCCGACATCGATACGCCCGCTTCGAAGCCGGTGACGGCGGGGAAAAAGATGCCGAAAAGCACAATAAACGGCGCGGCATCGGGCAGGCTATTCAGTAACGGTGCCTCCGGCTGAAAATCATGCGTGCCAAAGGCAATGGAGATCAGGGAGAGCACGATGGCCGCCATGATAAAAAACTGCATCCGCAAGGCCAGCGACGTGCTGATCAGTGTGATGACGGTGACCACCAGCAGCGTGATGCTTCCGGCCAAGCGGATGGTGTCTTTGGTGACCTCCCAGCCCCAGTAGCTGAGAAAGCTCTCCGAAAAACCGATGACGTACAGGCTCACGCTGAACGACAGCCCCACAAACAACGCCAGCCCCAGCGTCCCGCCGATGGGCAGGCCAAGGCTGCGGGAAATCATGTAGTAGGTGCCGCCTGCTTCCACCTTTTTGTCGGTGGCGATGGAGGCTACGCTGAGGCCCGTGGAAATGGAGATGATGTGGGCGACGATGATGATACCTACTGTGGTCCACAGCCCCGCCTGCCCGACGATGGAGGGCAAGCGCAGGTACATGATGACGCCGAGAATGGTGAGGATCGACGGTGTAAAGACACCGCTGAATGCGCCAAATTTTTTTGCCTGTGCCATAAGCTAACAGACGCTGGATTGCAGCATAAGAGGTAAAAACGGCGCGCAAGGTACGGCAACGCCAGCAAAAGTCAAGACCCGCTAATTTTTGTGGCCGAGAGCCAATGGGCGCGCCCGCGGTCGGTGGTTACCATGTGTTTGAGGATATGCGCTTCCCGTTTCTTGGCATACGAAACCCTTTTCTAGAAGGATAGAATGAAAGGTAACCGTCACAGCCCGCATAAAAAACCTGCATTCTTCATCCGGTTGCTGCCCGCGCCCGTTTCACTTTTGCCTACTCCACCTCATCTTGAGCGCTTCCTTGCACACAACAACGGGAAACCATGACGCTGACCGCGTGGGGCGTGGCGCTGCTCGGCGCTTTTATGATCGGGCTGAACAAGGCGGGCATCAAAGGCATCAGTCTGTTTTTTGTCATCCTGATGGTGTTTGTTTTCGGAGCGAAGGCGTCGGTGGGCATCGTGGTGCCACTGCTCATCGCAGGCGACATCTTCGCCATCGTGTATTACCACAAACATGCCCAGTGGCCCTACGTATGGAAGCTGCTTCCGTTTATTGTTCTTGGCATTGTGCTGGGCACGCTGGTAGGCAAAGACCTGTCCGACACCTATTTCCAGGTCGCCATCGCCGCGATCCTGATCCTCAGCGCCGGCGTGATGTATTGGCTGATCCAGCGTACGGCCGAGACCGTGCCGGCGCATCCGCTATACAGCGCCGGGGCCGGGGTGCTAGTGGGCGTGACGACGATGGTGGGCAACCTCGCCGGGACCTTTTCTGACATCTATTTCCTGTCGATGCGGTTTCCAAAGGAGCATTTTATTGGGACGACGGCCTGGCTGTTTTTTATGGTCAATGTGATCAAGCTGCCCTTTCACATCTTCATCTGGGAGACCATCACGCTTGATTCCCTGTGGACCAACCTGAAGCTGCTGCCTGCGGTGGGGTTGGGTTTATGGGCAGGCATTGCCATTATCTCACGGATCGAAAACCGATCGTTTCAGCGCATCATTTTTATTTGTACCCTCGCAGGCGGCCTGTTGATGTTGGTGCGGAGTTTTTGAGGGACATGGGGGTCCAGGAGTTATGGCTGGGGTTGATCAAGCTGCAACCGGTAGTGATGCCACGAGCCATGTGTTTCAAGGCGGCGCTTCACTTCGGTATAAATCTCGATGTCGGGCTGGCAGAGTTCTTGAACACGGGCGCGGATGGCAGGCGTGATCTCCGCCGATTGGTCCTCTTTGGAGCGGGGACTGGTGTTTCGGACCGAAGGCTTCAGCCGAACGCCGAGTGTTTGTTGACAATCCGCCAGCAGGAGGGGCAGGTGTTCGAGCACGCCCACAATGTGAAAATGCGATAGGTGACGAAGGGCATGTGCTACGGGGTTCTTGGTATTGGTGCCAAAGGACAAGAAGCGGGCATACAGGTTGCCGCCCTGCCGTGCGCGGTCGGTGTCAAGAAAAGCCTCCAGGGACTCGTTAATGCGAAAATGGGTGCTGGTGGTTTTGTAGCGGTTATAGAAATAGTTCGAAAACCAGCGGGCCTCGGGGTCGCGCAGCACGGTCATAAACATCCACGGCGGCGCAAACGGTGCGCAAAGCGTGTGATGGTACGGATAATGCCCTGACAGGTAGCGATGACGGCCCCGCGCAAGTTCATACTGAAGAAGCTGTGAGCGGTAGGTCAGTACCGGAATGTCCAGGGGACGGGCGGCGGCATTTGAGGCGACAGGATCGAGGTGGAGGGGTGAATGGCCGTGCCAGCATAGGCGCGGCGCAACGCCCGGTCGAGGGAGGTGCCGCCGCATTTGGGAAGATGGAAAAACACAAGGGGTGGTGAGGGAGACACCACCTTGCGAAAGGAAGTGTGTAACACCCGCCGAAAAGAGGACATGGAGGTGGGGTTAGGTTCTGGGCTTCTTGCGTGGCGCGGCCTTGTCGCTTGGCCGTGTACCGCCTCCCGGGGAATATAGGATCGGCGGAATCGTGTTGGGACACAAACATGCGT
>JAUIDY010000122.1 GCA_030428385.1 Rhodothermia bacterium
CAGGCGGGAGAGAGACAGCGTGAGAGGGAAATGTGCCAATGCAAGCGTTTGGCTCGGTTGAACGAATCACCCTCACCCTGGCCCTCTCCCATCAAGGGAGAGGGAACGCACAAAGAAGTCTACTCGCTGTCCTGACATGAACTACGTTCGGATGACGGGAAAGCGTGGCAGACACAAAAGGGATGTGTTTTAGAAACTGTCTGGTACAGGGATTGGTCGGCGAGCCGAGGCGATTTTCGAGACCAGCGTCGTCCGATTTGGAGGCTCGTAGCAGCGCTACGGGCCGAAAAACCGAAGGCGGAGCCGCAGGGCATCGGGCGGCGGTGGGCCGAAAAGCGACCGGCACAGCCCCAATTCGACGTACCAGACAGTTTCTTAGTCATTCACCCGCTCGAAGTAGCGTTCGTCGTCGAAGGTGCGAAGGGTGAACCCGACGACGTGGTCGTTCTCCTGCTTGAAGTGGAGAAAGACGTGCGCCCCGTCGATATAGAAGTCCCTTTCGGATTCGGCGTGCAGGGTGAGGGCTGGCTGGCCCGGTGCCTCCCCGATCAAAGCAGAGCCGTCTCGCCGAAGTTGGATGTGCATTTGGCCATTATGCTGGTAGGTACCTACGTGGGCGTCGAGCACCGCAGGAGATAAGGCCAGGGCGGGACGCTTAAAGACGAACTGGAGGCCACGGGCAAAGCCTTCGGGTTTGTGCCCCGCATGCCCGGTTTTCGTCACCACATGGGTTTGCAGATCCAGGTTTTCGTAGCCCCGCCTGCGCAACGTCTCGGCAAAGTGGTTGAACGTCGCGACGTCCTCGCGCTCGCCCAGCACCATAAACACCCGTGCCGCGAGGTCGGTGTGCTGTGCCGCATACGTTTCCTCCAGCCGATATGGCACGCGGTTGTCCCAGTGCAAACTCGGGGCGGAGACGATATAGCGGTTGAAAAGCGCGGTTTCTTGGAACATCGCATACAGGGTAAAGAGGCCGCCAAACGAACTGCCCATCAACGCGCGGTCGTCTGTGCGTACGGGATATTCGGCCTCGATAAATGGAATCAACTCGTCTTTGAGGAAGGCTAGAAACAAGGGGGCTCCTCCCGAGGTGGACATTTGCGAGACGTGGGTCGGCGTAAAGTCGCGGGCACGCAGGCCGCCCGCCGTTTGTCCATCCTTCCACGTGATGCCGACAATAATCATTTCGGGCACGTCGCCGTCGTAGAACTGATCGCCGTAGATGGCGGAAGCCTTCGTAAAGTCCCACTGCGCGTCTAGGACAAAGAGCACGGGGTAAGTTGTGCGTGTTGTTTCGTCGGCATACGAACGCGGCAGGTTGATATAGAGGTCGTACTGCTGCCCCTCGACGATGGTGGAGGTGATGCTCCGAACCTGTGTGCCGGTGAGTTCGACGGGGGGCGGGGTATCCAGCGAGGCGGCTGTTTCCTGGGCAAACGCGGTGGGTACCGCGAAGACAATGAGGGCAAGGAAAATCCGTAGGTGGTATCGCATAGCCAAGGGGGGAAGTGCGCGCTGTGGCGATACGCGCGGGTGCATAAAAGGAGGCGTAGCAAGCAGCTACGTGCGCACGCGTACGGAAAAAATGGCCGAACGTTCGGCCCCCTTGGAGAACGGGCAAAAAATCGAGGAGGGTCTACTCACAGCATGACGGGGAGCACAAACACGCTGGGTCTGTCTCCACCCGATTGCGCAAGAGCTTTTTTGAAGGCAAAGCCGGTTGGCGAGACCCTCGGTTTCTGTTACTGGCAAGAGCCTTCGGTGCGTAGATAGCGGGTGTCGTCCAGGTAGGTTTTGCCGTCTTCATAGGACAGGTCATAGTCCACCTCGTTGCCATCTTCGTAGCGCAGACGCAGTAGGGCACCGTCGGTGTAGTCTGAAACCACTTCCCACGTACCAGAAGAACCACCGCTGCCTGCGGCGCTCACGCCACTACCATCAAGCCCGATGCCGTCGTTCCCTGGCCCGTCGTAGTTGTTGCTGAAGCCGGAATAAGAGGAGTAGTAGGTGAAATAGCCGTCGCACAGCGTGAACACTTCTTTCGATGACGAGCCGCCGTCGTAGCTGGTGTTGGTGTTGTACCGGGCGAGTTGGTAGTAGCGCAGTCCTTCTTCCCATTCATGAACGATGGGCGGGGTGACAGGGGCGGAGAACACAATGCTATGCGCCAGGGTCTCGGCGTAGGTGCGGTAGGCTTCGGAGAACTGATTGTAGGGCGCAATGGCAAGCACCACCACGCCGCGTCCGTGAGGAGAGAGCAGGGCAATGACATGTGCTTGGGACGGGGACCACTCCACGAGCCCCGCCATGTCCAAACGAATGCCGTTGGAGCCGAAGGATGTGATCTCGCCGTTGGCCTGAAGGGAGGAGCCGTTGGACTCGGTGATTCCTTCATGCGCGCCCGCCCGCAACGCGTCGAGGCTGGTAGCTTCGTGCGGCATCAGCACCAGCATGCCCGGAATGCTGTGATGTTGGATGAGGTATACGCCATCGCCTTCCTGGCCATGCCAACCGTTCGGCACCTGGAATTCGAGTCCGAGGGCTGAATAGCTGACGACTTGCTGTGCAGCAGCTTGGCGGTTGAACGGAAGCAGCCCCATCAAGAGCAGCAGGGTTGTATACAGGCAACGTGATCGGTTCATCGGATGGTCCACAGATAGAATGGCAGGAGCATGTGCCCTTCTATGCGGGAAAGAGGCATGCGGGGTATCATACGGATTGCCATCATTGATGTCGGGATACAATCCTTCGCGAAAGGTCTGCTCTCCCCTGGCGGGAGAGAGTCAGAGTGAGGGGGGAATACGTCAACAAAAGTGCTCGGCTCGGTTGAACGAATCACCCTCACCGTTGCCCTCTCCCATGAAGGGAGAGCGAACGCGAAAAGAAGCCCCATCGCTATCCTGACATCCACGAATGGAATCAGTACCATCCGTAGCCCCAGGTTACCCATCTGAATCGCTTCCCGTTTTTATGACCAAACGCGGTGCCTTCGCTACGGGTGCTTTATTCGTACCGCAGGCTTTTTACCGGATTGGCGAGGGCCGCTTTGATAGACTGGTAGCCCACCGTCAACAAAGCCACCAGCAATGCCAGCACGCCCGTGAGCACAAACACGCCAGGGCCGATCTCGACCCGATAGGCAAACGATTCGAGCCACCGGGTCATGGCGAAGTAGGCAAGCGGGATGGCCAGGACAAACGCCATGCCGACGAGCTTGAGGAAGTCCGTCGAAAGCAGCATCGCGACGTTGGGCACCGAGGCCCCCAGCACCTTGCGTACGCCCACTTCTTTGGTGCGCTGCTCAGCGGTGAACGACGCCAGCCCAAACAAGCCGAGGCATGCGATGATGAGGGCGAGGCCCGTAAACAGGTTCATCAGCCGCGCGAGTTGCTGGTCGCGCACGTACATGTCGTCCAGCGTATCGTTGAGGAACGTCAGTTCGAGCGGCCACTCTGGGGCGAGCGTCGGCCAGGCTTCGCCTAGCCCTGCCAGCGTCTCGGCGAGGCGCTCTGCGCTGAGGCGGGCGATGAGGTAGGGACGCGTATGCACGCGGCGGTACAAAAACATCATCGGCTGGATGGGCGCGTGCAGCGAGGCGTAGTGAAAATCTTCAACCACGCCGATGATGCGCAGGGTGGCAAGCGCGTCGCCGTTGCGGTACAGCGTCACTTCCTTACCGACCGGATCGTGGAGACCCCAGGCCCGCACGGCGGCTTCGTTGACGACCAGGCTTTGCGTGGAGTCGGAAGGGAAGTCGAGGGAGAAGTCGCGCCCGGCGACGAACGAAAAACCCATCGTTTCGGCGAAGTTACCCTCGGCGAAGACGGGGATCACCTCGGCGCGGGCGTCGGGAGCCATGCCTTCGGCGTGTGTCTCGAAGCGCCCGTTGAACGGCTGCCCGCTGCCGGGAACGCCAGAACTCGCCGTCACCTGGAGGACGCCGGGCATGGCTTCGAGCGTAGACTGGTACAGCGGGACGTTGGTCGGCTCGCGGCGCTGCGGGGTGGTGAGGTAGACGAGTTCGTCGGCTTCATAGCCCAGCGCCTTGTCCTGCATAAACGTGAACTGTTTTTGCATGACGAGGATGCCCGCCAGCAGGACGATGGAGATGGTGAACTGCATCACCACCAGCCCTTTGCGCAGCAGCAGCGACCGCCGCCCCATGCCAAAGACGCCTTTCAGCACGCGGTTCGGCTGGAACGCCGAGAGGTAAAACGCGGGGTAGCTGCCTGCCAGCACCCCCACCAGCAGCCCGACGCCAACGAGCGCAAGCGCAAACAGCGCCTGCTGGCTGCCAAAGAGCGACAGGTTGCGCCCGACCAGCGCGTTGAACGCGGGCATCGCCAGCACGGCAAATCCGACGGCGAGTACCAGCGCTGTGCCCGTGAGCAGCAGCGCCTCGCCGAGGAACTGGTAGACGAGGTCGCCCCGGTTGGCCCCCAGCACCTTGCGCACGCCCACCTCTTTGGCCCTGTTCACCGACCGCGCCGTGGCGAGGTTCATAAAGTTGATGCACGCGATCAGCAGGATCAGCAGCCCGATGCCAGAGAAGAGGTAGAGATACGCGAGGTTGCCCGGCGTCTCGAACTCATCGGGCAGGTTGGAATACAGGTGAATGCCCGGGAGGGGTTGCAGGTGCAGGTGGGCGTTGCTGGCTTCAGGAAAATGCTGGTCGAGCAAGTCCCGAAGCTGTGCTGATAGCGCGGCTGCGTTCGCATCATCGCGTAGCGCGAGATACGTAGTGGCGAAGTTGTAGTCCCACGTCTGCGTTTCTGCATGTCCAAAGATCTCTTCCACATGAGCGAACGAGGTGAGGAAGTCGAAGTGCACATGGCTGTTTTCGGGCAGCGGCTCCATCACGCCTGTGACGACGAATTCATAGGCTCCTTCGTAGGTGAACGTCAGGGTTTCGCCCATCGGGTCGCGGTCGCCGAAATAGCGGGTGGCCGCGACGGTGGTGAGGATCAGGCTGTTGGGTGTAGCCAGGGCGGTTTGGGCGTCGCCTTGCACCAGGGTCAGGTCGAACACCGCGAACAGGCTGGGATCGGCGGCAAAGAAAGTGGTTTCGCGGTATTGGGTGCCGCCTGCGTCGAAGATGCCGTCCCACAATTGTACCAGCCGGGAGGCGTCGGCAACGTCGGGATAGGTGCTCGTCAGCAGGTCGGGGAGGGCGTTGGGACCGCGCAGCGTCTCGGTGGTGCCTTCGGGTGACTGTTCTTCCACCACGACGCGGTAGATCTGGTCGGCTTGCGTGTGGAAACGGTCGTAGCTCACCTCGAACAACACGTAGCGCGTAATCAGCAGGCAGCAGGCCAGTCCGATGGCGAGGCCGACGATGTTGATGGCGGTGGGGATGCGCTGGCGGTCCAGGTTACGCAGTGCCGTGCGGAGGTAGTTTTTAAACATCAATAGTTTCCAGCTTAGTTCGTTTTGGAGCAAGCCACGCCGTCGCAGCTTCTCCCAGTACACTTTTTCGTATTCCCGCTCCACTGCGCCGTACTCGCCCATCGTCGCCATCGCCTGATCAAACGCCGCTTTTTCCGACTGTCCGTCTTTCACGAGTTCTGCAATCTGGTCGCGGAGGTGTTGCTCCAACTCGTCGAGGTCGTCGTTGGAGAAGGTGCGGTTGGTGGACAGGCTGCGCCGCCACGTGGCGAGGGCGGTATCGAGGTGGAAGCTACTCATAGCGCAGGCTTTTGACGGGATCGGCGAGGGCGGCTTTGAGGGACTGGTAGCTCACCGTGGCGAGCGCTATCAGCAAGACGCTGATGCCGGTGAGCAGAAAAATCCAAGGGGAGAGTTCGATGTGGTAGGCGAAGTCGCCCAGCCAGTAGCGCATTGCCAGATAAGCAAGGGGCGTTGCCATAAGCAGGGCGAGCAGGATGAGCCAGAGGACATCACGGGAGAGGAGCAAGAGGATTTGTGACACGGACGCGCCCAGCACCTTGCGCACGCCGATCTCTTTGGTGCGTTGCTGCGTCGTAAAAGCCGCCAGTCCCAGCAACCCGAGGCACGCAATAAAAAGCGCAAGAAAAGTGAAGTAGTTAAGCAAACGCCCAAGGCGGGTTTCCGTCTGGTACATTTGCGCATAGGTGTCGTCCAGGAAGTGATACGTGAAGGGGTGGCTGGGCGAAAACGACTGCATGGTTTCCTCAAGGAAAGCGAGGGTGGCAGTCATCGCGTCTGGGCGCACCTTCACAAAAACGCGCTGGTACGGAAACCACCACCCGGAATCGAGGAAAAGTGCGAGGGGCTCAATGGGCGCATGGAACGAGTGGAAGTTGAAGTCCTTCACCACGCCGGTAATCCGCGCCTCGCGCCCATGAAAGTTGAACCACTTGCCCACGGCGGTTTCCCAGCCGAGTTGATGTTTGAGGGTTTCGTTGATCAACATGCCCTCGCGCGCATCGGTCGGGATGTCGGGCGAAAAATCGCGTCCTTCCACCAGTTCAAGCCCAAACAGGTCAACAAAGCCATGCTGGATGATGGAGCGGTTCACCAGGATGCGTTGCCCCGCCTCAGCGCTTTCCCATGCGGTGGCATAGGAGGCGGCATCGACGTTGGTGGGATCTTCCTGGGCCGCCGTCACGGCGAGCACCTGGGGGTGGTTGATCAACGTTTGCTTGAGGGTTTCATAGCGGGTATCAAACAGGGTGCGGTCTTCCACATCAAGGACGATGATCTGGTCGCGGTCAATTCCTGTTTGCGTGTTTTGGACAAAGTGAAGTTGCCGTTGAATGACCAAGGTGCCGATGATGAGCACCATCGTAAGGGTGAACTGGGCCACCACTAACCCATTGCGCAGCCACGTCTTGCCGCTGCGTTCGCTCGGCGTGCCTTTCATTATGCCAGCAGGTTGGAAGGCCGACATCACGAAGGCGGGGTAACTTCCTGCCAATACGCCCGTCCCCAACCCAACAAGCAGCAGCACGCCTAAAAAGCCGCCATTATGGGCAAGGTCAAACGGAATGGCGCGGGCAGTGAGGGTGTTGAAAACGGGGAGCAGCAGCGGTACCAGCAGCATCGCAAGGAACAGGGCTGCTAGTGAGGGCATCACGGCTTCGCTCATAAACTGCCCGATGAGTTGCCAGCGGTGGGCGCCCATCACTTTCCGTACGCCAACTTCGCGGGCACGGGTTGCGGCGCGTGCGGTCGCCAGGTTGATGTAGTTGATGCAGGCGATGCCCAAGATCAGCAGGGCGATGGCAGCAAACAGATAGACGTACTGTATATCACCATTTGCAGCGAACTCGTTTTTGAGGTGCGAGTGGAGGTGGATGTCGGTCAGCAGTTGGGTGCCATAGGTGCCTATCGCGGCTGGATGGGACTGATAGTATTCGGTTTGGGTTAAATAGTCCTGTGCAATGCGGGCCAGTTTGTCCTCAAAAGCAGGCAACGAATAATCGGGCCGTAGCGCCACATAGGTGAAATAGCTGTTGCTGTCCCAGCGGTCGAACCACCCTGCAAGCTCGCGGGAGGCGGCGGTGGGCATGAGGTAATTAAACGACAGATGGCTGTTCGCCGGTACGTCGGCCACAATACCTGTGACTTGCATCTCCTGCTGGTCATTTGCGTCTTCGCTGGAGAGCGTGTAGACCATGATGGTTTGTCCAAGGGGATCGGCATCGCCAAAATATTTGCGCGCCAGCGATGCGGTTAGCACGATGGCGTTGGGGTCGGCGAGGGCCGTGCGGGGATCTCCTTGCAGGAGCGGGAAGCTGAAAACGTCAAACAGGTGCCCCGTTGTGAAAATGCCATCCTCATAAAACTGTGTGTCGCCGACGCTGAGGAGCGCGTGGGATTTAACAAGTTGAACCACCTGTTCCACTTCTGGAACGGTTTCCCGGAGCACATCAGCGAGGGGTTCAGGCGTGTCCGTGGAGCGGGTGTTTCCGAGGGAATGGGCCTGGGGATATTCATTAACGATGCGGTAGGTGCGGTCTGCCTTCTCATGAAAGGTGTCGTAGCTCTGTTCATAGTGTACAAACAAGCCAATCAACACGAAGCAGGTAAGCCCCACGGCAAGACCAAACACGTTGATGAACGCATATCCTTTTTCTTTGCGCAACGTGCGCAGCGCCACCTTCAGGTAACTTCCAAGCATAGACACCCTTTCTTGCAATTCTGTGGAAAGCAGGCGCTGGCGGCGGCGTTTGCCCCAGTACACTTTTTCGTATTCCCGCTCCACCGCGCCATACTCGCCCATCGCCGCCATCGCCTGCTCGAACGCTGCTTTCTCCGACTGCCCGCCCTGCACCAGCGCGGCAATCTGGTCGCGGAGGTGTTGCTCCAACTCGTCGAGATCGTCGGCGGAGAAGGTGCGGTTGGTGGACAGGCTGCGCCGCCATGTGGCGAGGGCGGTATTGAGGTGGAAGCTACTCATAGCGCAGGCTTTTGACGGGGTCGGCGAGGGCAGCTTTGATGGATTGGTAGCTGATGGTCAGCAGGGCGATGCCGAGAGCGAGGCCCCCTGCGAGCACAAACACCCACAGCGGCAGGTTGATGTGGTAGGCAAAGTCGTCCAGCCAGCGCTGCATCCCGACGTACGCGACGGGCGTGGCGACAACAAAGGCAATGCCCACGAGCCACAGGAAATCTTTCGCGAGCAGCGCCACAATGCTGGGCACCGATGCCCCCAGCACCTTGCGCACGCCGATCTCTTTGCGCCGCTGGTGGGCCATAAACGCGATCAGCCCTAGCAAGCCCAGGCACGCGATGCCGATGGCGAGGGCGGCAAACGTGGTGAACACGCGCCCAAACCGCTCCTCGGCCTGATACTGCGCTTCAAACGCTTCATCCAGAAACTGATAGTCGAACGGGCGGTGGGGCACCAACGTGGTCCACTGTGCCTCCAGGTCGTCCAGGACACCGGGCCAATCGTTGGTGGTTATCTTCAGCGATAGATACCGCGCCGATGACGGGTCGATGTGCAGGGCCAGCGGATGCACGTCCTCGCGGAGTGTCTGGACGTGGAAGTCGCGCGCCACGCCGATGACGGTCCCGGTTGCCCCCCACATTGCATAGGGCTTGCCGATGACGTCGCTCACGTCGGCATAGCCCAGTTGCCGAACGGCGGCTTCATTCAGGATAACAGCCGCCGAAGAGTCGGTGGCGAAGGCGTTTGAAAATCCACGCCCCGCTGCGAGGTTGAGGGCATAGCTGTTCAGAAAGTCAAAATCGACGAAATACTGGTATAGCACCGCGCCATGCATTTCGCCATCGGCGTTTTCCACCTGCATCCCCGCACTCATATTGGCGCCGTTCGGAATGCGACTGGAGAACGTAGCGGCTTCGACGGCGGGGCGTTGCACCAGCGTTTGCTTGATGGCGTTCTGGTTGGCCACCACCTCGGCGTCGCGGTTGAAGTTGATGACCAGCATCTGATCTTTTTCGAAGCCGAGGTCTTGCGTCCGCATGAAATCGAGCTGTGTGAAGACCACGGTGGCTCCGGCGAGCAGCACAATCGAGGTGGCGAACTGGAACACCACCAGCCCCTTCCGAAGGCGTCCGCCTTGTTCGGGTGCGCTGCTGCTGCCCGTCAGCACGGCTACGGGTCGGAAGCGCGTCAGCACCAGCGCCGGGTAGCCGCCTGCCAGCAGCCCGATGACCACCGCCCCGCCAAACAACAGCGGCAGCAGCATCGGCTGAAGCAATGTCACCTCGCTCAGCGCCTTGCCCGAAAGCCAGCGGAACAGCGGCAGCGAAAGCTGCGCGATAACCACAGCCAGCGTCATGGCGATCACCGCCAGCAGCACCGACTCGCCGAGGAATTGCAGCGTCAGTTGCCTGCGTTGTGCCCCGATGGCCTTGCGCACGCCCACTTCTTTGGCCCGCACCATCGACCGGGCCGTGGCGAGGTTCATAAAGTTGATGCACGCAATCACGAGGATAAACACCGCAATCACGGAGAACAGATACAGGCTGCGCGGGCTGCCCTGCGGCCCCGCCTGCCCGAGGCGGCTCGTGTGCAAATAAAGGTCGGGCAGCGGCTCCAGCACCAGCGTGTACGGATCGTCGTTCCCGGTATGCCGCACCATAAAGTCGTGCAGCTTGGCCTGCACCGCGCCGAGGTCGGCCGTGGGGCTCAGCAGCACGTAGGTGTGGAAAAAGAACGCGCCCCAGTCGTGCGCGACCTCATCGTCGGCGGTGTAGGCGGTCTCCATCGAAAGCAACATCTCGAACCGGTAATGCACGTTCGACGGCAGGTCTGCCATGATGCCGGTAACGGTGACGGGCGTGCGGGTGTTGAGTGTCAGTTCTTGGCCCATCGGGTCGGCGTCGCCGAAGTATTTGCGGGCCATCGTTTCGCTCAGCACGATGCTGTTGGGTGCGCGCAACACCTCATGCGGGTTGCCTTGCAGGAGGGCAAAGCTGAAATGCTCAAAGACGGACGAGTCGGCGTAGGCCGCCGCGCTTTCGTGAAACCGCACGTCGGGCTGATCCGCACGGGCCAGCAGGGCGGTGGTGCGGGTGAAGCGGGTGAAGCCTTCGATTTCGGGGAAGTCGTTCGCTAGCGCGGGGCCGGTAGGCGGGGCTGCCTGCGCCAAAGGCCGGATGCCGGACGGCGTGTTCAGGTCGACGGCGACGCGGTAGAGGCGGTCGGCGTTTTCGTGGAAACGGTCGTAGCTGCGTTCGTCCTGCACATACAGCAGAATCAGGATACACGCCGCCAGCCCCACCGACAGCCCGGTGATGTTGATCAGGGAGTAGCCTTTGTGTTTGCGCAGGTTGCGCAGGGCCACGATGAGGTAGTTTTTCAGCATAGACAGCCTCCAACGGAGTTCATCGGTGAGTTGATGGCGACGGCGGCGTTTGCCCCAGTACACCTTTTCGTATTCCCGCTCCACCGACCCGTATTCGCCCATCGTAGCCATCGCTTGTTCGAACGCCGCTTTCTCCGTCGCGCCATTCCTCACCAGCGCGGCAATCTGATCGCGCAGGTGCTGCTCCAACTCGTCGAGGTCGTCGTTGGAGAAGGTGCGGTTGGTGGACAGGCTGCGCCGCCACGTGGCGAGGGCGGTATTGAGGTTGAAGCTACTCATAGCGCAGGCTTTTGACGGGGTCGGCGAGGGCGGCTTTGAGGGCTTGGTAGCTCACGGTAAGGAGGGCGATGGTGAGCGCTGCAATACCGGCAGCCACAAACGTGCCCCAACTCAACGAAATGTGGTAGGCAAACGCGTCCAGCCAGGTACGCATCACGAAATAGGCAATCGGCATACCGAGTACGAGTGCTATTCCAACAAGGCGGACAAAATCTTTCGATAGTAAAACAAGAACATCAGTAAGGGTGGCTCCCAATACCTTGCGGACACCAATTTCCTTGGTGCGTTGTGAGGCGGCGAGGGTGGCGAGCCCAAAGAGCCCCAAACAGGCAATAATCAGTGCGAGAAGTGTAAACGTGTTGAAGAGGCTGCCCAAGCGAAGCTCGGTCTGGTACATGGAGTTATAGGCGTCGTCCAGGAAGTAATATTCAAACGGGAAGTCTGGCGAAAATGAAGTCAGGGCATCTTCAATAAAATTAATAGTCTGTGGTGTATTACTGGGGCGCACTTTTATCAAAATTCGTACGACATCTTCAGGAGCCAGCAGAAGGGCCAAGGGGGCCAACTCCTGCCGGAATGACTGAAAGGTGAAGTCCTGAACAACCCCGATGACGTGCGTATCACGGCCATAAAAATTGAGGCGTTTTCCAATGGCCGTATCCCATCCCAACTGGCGTTTTAGCGTCTCGTTTATAAGAATACCTTCGGTGGCGTCGGTCGTTATGGCTTCAGAAAAATCGCGTCCTTCCACCACCTCAATACCAAACATGTCAACGAACCCATAGTGAATGGGGGTGAAATACGCCGATGCTTGTTGGCCTTCGGGTGCCCCTTCCCAGTCCGAGGTCGTCGCTCGCATATCAATCATCGTCGGATCCGTCTCCGAGGCGGTCACGCCAAGGATGGCTGGATGTTGTTGGAGCGCATTTTTTATCGCGTCGTAGCGCTCAAGCAGGGACTCATCTTTAATGGGAAGGGCCACAACGTGGTCGCGGTCGATGCCAGAGGATGCGTTTTGGATGTAATGCAGTTGACGTTGGATAACCACTGCACCGATGAACAAGGCAATGGTAACCGAGAATTGAGCCACCACCAAAACATTGCGGAGGGTTGTTTTACCTTGGGCATGCCCAACCTGCTTTTTCATCATGCGAACCGGCTGAAAGGCCGACATAACGAGGGCCGGGTAACTTCCTGCCAGGGTACCTATCACAAATCCAATCAGCGCCAACAACGCCAGAAATGGTCCGTCTTGTGCCCAGTCCAAGGTTATGGCTCGGGCGGTGAGGGCGTTGAACGTGGGCAACAGCAAGACGACAAGGCCAAGGGCAAGAAGGAGAGCCGCCATAGAGGATAACAGGGCCTCTCCCATAAACTGGCTAACCAGTTGTAGTCGGTGGGCCCCCATCACCTTGCGGACACCTACTTCCATGAGCCGCGTGGTGGAACGTGCCGTAGCCAGGTTGACATAGTTGATGCTTGCGATGAGCAAGATCAATACTGCAATGGCACCAAAGAGGTACACATAGGTGATATTCCCATTGACACCGAATTCGAAGTTGGCATTTGATCGGAGGTGGATGTGGGTTAGGACTTGGGGGTAGTAGTAACTCTGGTCGTCGGGGTTGTCCTCGTCGTCGTTGTATGTTTGCGATAAGGCCGCCAGCTTGTTGGCAAAGGCGGAAACGGGTTGCCCGGCCTGCAAGGTGGCGTAGGTGTAGGAGGTACTGGTTCCCCAACTGTCTCTATTCCGTTGAAACATCGCGGAGGAGGCAAAAGGGGTGATGTAATCAAAGACGAGGTGGCTGTTTGGTGGAACGTCTTCTATAATGCCCGTCACGGTCATTTCAAGGGCGTCCGGTCCGTGGGGACCGAAATAGGTTACCGTGATGGCTTTGCCCAGGGCGGTCTCTTCGCCAAAATACTTTTGGGTTAAGGATTCGGTGAGAACAATGGCGTTGGGCTCCATGAGCGCGGTATGGGAATCACCGTGCAGCAGGTGGAAGCCAAAAACTTCGAAGAAGTGCGCAGTGGCTAAAAGCCCATCCTCATAGAACTGGTTGTCCTTGTAGGCAAGCCCCGCATTAACCTTGTCCAGATAAACGGCGTGTTCGACCTCAGGAAATTCTTCCATCAAGACCGCAGCCAGGGGAGCAGGCGTGATGGCAAAATGATCGCGCTCTAGGTACGTGTGCCCCGGATTGATCTTCTCGATGCGGTAGATGCGATCGGCCTTGGCGTGAAAACGGTCGTAGCTCCATTCAAACCGGATGAACAATCCGATCAGAATGAAGCAGGTCAACCCAAGGGCAAGCCCCGCGATGTTGATAAACGAATAGCCCTTCTGCTTTCGCAGGTTGCGCAGGGCGACCGTGAGGTAGTTTTTAAACATCGATAGTTTCCAGCTTAGTTCGTTTTGCAGCATCCCGCGCCGCCACAGCTTCTCCCAGTACACTTTTTCGTATTCCCGCTCCACCGCGCCGTACTCACCCATCGTCGCCATTGCCTGCTCAAACGCTGCTTTTTCTGATTGACCGTTTTTCACGAGTGCCGCAATCTGATCGCGCAGGTGCTGCTCCAACTCGTCGAGGTCGTCGTTGGAGAAGGTGCGGTTGGTGGACAGGCTGCGCCGCCACGCGGCAAGCGCGGTGTCGAGGTGAAACATGGATGCGGCAGGCTTAGGCAGGCGAGAGGGTGGGGCTCGGTCCCCAGAGTTTCAGCAGGGCTTCGTGGATGCTGAGCCACTGTTGCTTCTCCGTGGCGAGGGCCTTGTAACCTTTGGCCGTCAGGCGGTAGTATTTGCGACGCGGCCCGGCGTCGGCTTCGCGCCAAAAGGATTCGAGGAGGTTTTTGTTTTCGAGGCTGTGCAGCAGCGGGTACAGCGTGCCGGTGGTCCACTGCACCTGCCCGCCCGTGAGGTCGTGGACGCGCTGGATAATTTCGTAGCCGTAGCTCTCGCCATCGGCCAGGATGGAGAGGATAAACGGCTTGAGCGAGGCGGCGACGAGGGCTTTAGAGATCATAAAGCGGGTGGGTTGGAGGAGGTGTTCTACGTAGGAAGTCTACATAGTATGTGTAGAGCTACGACATAGTTCGGCGTTGGTTGCAACCGGGAGGAAAAATGGGGGAAGAGGGATGCGGTTTGTGGGAAGAGGGCACCAGACCAAAAGGGAAACCGCATCCCTAGAGACGCGCCACGGCGCGTCTCCTCTCCGCCCCATTTCAACGTGTCTCCTTCCCACCATGAACGCCGACCGTTCACCGGTCAACCCGCAGGGCAGATGGCCAATAAAAAAGCGAGCGAGATGCCGAAACACCTCGCTCGCGTTGATCTTGGTAGGTGGTAGTTGTACCCCGGTCGGCATCAGCCGTGTTAACGGGGTGAGATGGCCACGTCGCCTTCGGCTTCTCGCCATGACGACGGAGAAACGCTATTCCTGCTTCTCAAACTTCACGCCACGCGTGCGCCCGTTGGCAACGGAAAACCCGACAATCGCGTCCGCGTCATCACGCTCGAAGGTGACCTCGGCGATGGGGAAGCCGCCGTTGAATTTGTCCTTGTCGGTCGGTTCCAGCGTGATGTCATCCATGCGGCGGTGCTGGAGGACGAGGTTGCTGTCTTGCACAACGATGGTGTAAAACGTCTCCAACTCCTCGCTAAAGTAGCGCCCGGTGTAGGCGGCCCGGTCTTCCTCCGAAGGCACCCAGGCCTCCTCTTCGAGGCGGTTGGCACGGTGGTCACCGTTCTGGTGAAGCGTGAGGGCTTTAACCGAGCCGTCGGCTTCACGATGGAAGGTCATGCTGGCTTCCACCACACTCAGGGCAAACGTTGAATCTGAGGTGGGTGTGATGGGGAACTTGGGTTGCCCGGTGGCCTGCGTGAAAAGCTCATCGCCTTCGCGGGTGAAAGTGAGGATAAAGTTTGGAGCCTCTTCCAGCGCATAGCGCCCAGCGAAAGCATCGAAGTCTTCGGGGTTGTACTGCGCCGGGTCAAACGCGGCGGCTTCGGCGGTCGTCGTTGCTTCGGGTTCTTCGGTGTCCTCCGGCTCCATATGCTCCTCGAAGAAGGCCTCGGCGACTTCATTGGCGATGTTTCCATTGAAGCTGGCGTTGTTGCTCTGGGTGAGCACGCCTGCGTTGAGTGTGGGGAAATACATAAACGCCGAGCGGTGCGCCACATCCGCGCCGCCGTGCTGGTACCGGGGCAGTCCGCGCATCTCATCGATGAACAGCCCCAGGGCGTAGCCGGTGGTGTCGCCCGTCGCGAGCACATAGCGCGTGGTCATCTTTTCGATCACGTCTTTGCCGCCCAGGGTGCCCGTGTGGTAGTTCTGCATCCATTTGGCCAGGTCGCTGAGGGTGGTGTAGATGCCGCCTGCCCCCATCGCGCCGCCCAGGTCAGTGGCGTCGCGGAAGCCGCCGCCTTCTTCGGCAACATAGCCTTGCGAACTGTTCGGAATAATCTGCAAGGCGTGTGCCCGTACAAACGTGTCGTTCATGTCCAGCGGGGTGAACACGTTTTCGTGCATCCATTCGGGGAAAGGCTGGTCGGTCACCCGCGTAACCACCTCGGCGAGCAATCCATAGCCGGTGTTGTTGTAGTTCCACTCGGTGCCGGGGATGTTTTGCAGGGTGGGCTGCCGCTGCACAATGTCGATCAATTCCTGTCGGTCGATGTAGTCGCCGCGGTCCAGCCGCCGCCCGGTCAGGGCGATGGTGTTCAAAAACTCGCGGTAGCCGCTGGTGTGGGTCAGCAAGTGCCGCAGCGTGACGGGCGCACCGAGATCGGGCAACTCTGGAATGTGGGTGCGGATATCGTCGTCCAGCGAGAGCTTGCCCTGTGCTTCGAGCAGTGCGATGGCAAAGGCGGTAAACTGCTTCGAGGTGGAGCCGATGTTGGTGCGGGTGTCGGTTGTCATCGGGATGTCGTAGCGCAGGTTGGCCATGCCGTAGACTTGGGCAAAGGCGAGTTCGCCGTCTTGCACCACGGCTACCATGCCACCGGGGGTGTAGTCGTTGTCGTAGCCCACCATCAGTTGATCAACGCGGGCTTCGGGTGTGGTGGCGACAGGCTCGGCGCGTTTCACCTCCAACGTGTAGTTTCCGGTGGCTTCCTCAAACGGGGCAATCTCGATGCGGTAGTCACCGGCGGCCTCGGCTTCAAATTGGAAGGGCTCCGGGCCGCTGCCGGGGCCATCAAACCGGCCCACGAGGGCATTGGCAGGGTCAAAGACCGACACCACCACATCCACCGTTTCTTGGTTGGCCTCGGCGTAGACAAACGTGTTGGCGGGCAGGTTCAACGTGAATCGATGCACGTCGGTGCTCTCCAGCGCATCGCTAATGGCGGTGCCGACCGTGAGGGGCCGGGCAGCTTCGTCGGCGTCTTGGGCAAAGGTGGCGGAGGTGAGGAGAAACAGGCTGCAAAGAAAAAGGACAGAACGGTTCATAATGCGGGGTGTGGGGACGCAGGGTTGTGAAGCAAAAGTTATTTGAAGCCCGTACGGGCGATTGCTCTGTTTGATGCATCGTGTGCTGAAGTGAGGACGCGCCCGTTTTTTTTAAACGCCTGTCGGTTGGCGTAGCGCCGGAACCGAGCACCGATGCCGCCTCCGTGGCATGGGCGTGGTGGGTAGAGCCCCGGTGTGTTTAGCCAATGGGCAGCACCGGGACGTGTGAGGTGCCGCCGCCTTTGTGCCCGTTGGGTACGGAATAGGTGGGGCCGGATCGGGGTTCGTGCGTTTCGGAGGTGGCAGGACTTTGGTTCTTTCGTCCCTGAAAGAACAATCAACTCCTTTGGCAAAAGCCGTTGCCTCAGCGTGGCTTTCAGGAAGTGGATGTTCGTTAAGAAGCAT
>JAUIDY010000123.1 GCA_030428385.1 Rhodothermia bacterium
TTCTTCCAGCAGCGGGACTCGGGTTGCTGACTTCGAATATTGCTAATTTAGAGTACGCATCAATTCCCAATTCTACCTACTACATCCTGATTGGTATTGTCTGGTTTTTGGGAGTGATTTCTGCATATTCTGTAAAGCGAAGATTCCGCCATTTCTGTAGCCAAGTCTTAACTATTGCTCTTCATTTTCACTCGACATCTCTGCATAATAGTATGACAGGAAGATCTAGTGTAGAAGTTGACAAACTACTGGTAGATTAATCTCTCCTTGTTCACGCTGTGAGTTTAGTATTTACCGCAATGACTTCCTCTAGTCCCTAATCTCTACTTACTCTCTGCGATGATAGAAGAATTTGAGTTGCTAAAATATTTCCACGAAGAACAAAGAGAGCAACTCTCATACAGGAGAAGCCACGAAATTCAGATATTTAGTTGGTCAAATGCAAAACTTCTCGCTATAACGGGAGCTTTTATTTCCTTGCGATGGTGGATCCTGTTGCAGTGAGTGCTTCGACCTTGCGTAGAAGGCTGATTATCTGCTCGGGGGTGTGCTTCTTCTTTTTCGTGATGCTGCGTGGGTTGAGGCGCAGCACTAACATACGACCTGGATCAGATTACTGGGGGCATTCCATTTGAGGAAACGGCGCTTGTCTTGTGTTCCGATTCTTGAGGGCTTTTATGAAAGGCTTCCTTGTTATATTACTCATCGGGGTTCGCCTTCAGCAGCCCGACTAGAAGCCCCTCGATTATTTTATTAAAACGGTACATTCAGTCAGGTTAAAAATGGGGTATGCCATTCATACGGTATACTCGATATATCCCGAAACACCACAGATTGAAAATTTTCTCTTGCGTGGGTCATGCAATAATTCATTAGTGAATCCAAGTCTTGAAAACGCCGATTTGCCCTTTTGTTACCCTCTTTTACAACTCTCCATTTTTGATTTGCAATGCTGTCAGCAAATAGGATTGAGCCCCTGCTTGTAACGGTATCGCTTTTTCCTGATAAGTATTCTTTGTTGGTGTCAAGAATGAGGCGAAGGCAGCGCGAAAGCAATATATCGAACCCAAGAGCTATTGCCAGGGCCTCCCTCCGAAAGTCTTGAAGGTCAATAACTTCTGATTCAGTATGGGCAACATGCGCTGCTGCATGTCTTCGTAGCGCAGCATTCTTGAATGATCCCTGTAGGGACGGTATACCAAGTCCAACCTTGTGTGCTATTCTCGCAATTTCTCCCCATCCATTCTTTATCTGAAACGCTCCAAGTATCTCGTTAATATCAGCATCGGATAAGTTAGATTTATTCCACCCCAATGAAAAACCTGAAATCTGGAAAGAAGGCTGTGTGGTGCTTGCAATCAGTCCAGCTTCATGCTGAATAAATGCCAAAACATCATCTCCACGATGCTTGACGATATTCGCATGGAAGTTTACGGCTTTTAATGCTCCAATAGTTGCGGCGTCTTTTATTCGATCAGGTAAATCTGCAAATTTTGCGTAGCCATTTCCAATAGTAGTTAATACTTCACTCGTCCTCGATTTCAGGAAATCCTCGAGTGCTGTAAAACCTACAACAGCTAGACCATTGCGATATAACCGTGCGCGTGAATTATGTAATATCTCGCTTGGAGCTTTGGCAATAATTAGCTCCTCCTCGGTAGCTAACTTATAAGCCTTTAGCCTTTGAATGAATATATTTCGAGCCTTGGACACTGAATCCACAATTTACTTATACTTCTCAAGTAAGCTCTGCATTTCTGTTACGCGATATACAACACGCGAGGGTGTGTTTGTGCCTATACGAACAGCGGTCTCGAACTCCTCATCCTCAAATAACTCTCTCGTGGCCTTATTTATTTCTAATCGTTTCAGAGATATCCTCTTAATTTCTTCCTTTGAAAATTGGGCAACTGCAATCATTTGTGCATCATACATACCCGCAAGAGTTTGATCTCTCCATCCAATATCAACGGGCCGCCGAAATGCGTTGTGTTCCCAAATTTCTTCACACCCTTCAAGTGAACGAACAAACAAATCTTCCAGATTAGCTAATTCATTTTTATTTAAATTGCTATGGCTTAACATAAATCGATCCATAGACTCCCGATAGTCACCTGTAAAATCTCTCCATGATTCAAATAATGTGAAGAATCTTAGTACATATTCAGCATCTGTCATGCTCTGATATGCGGCTGATTTTTCATTTCGAATCTTGAGCTGTTGTCTTAAGAAACGATGCTCTGACAATTGATATATCAGGTCGTTCAATGGACCTCTAAAAGCTGCATTTCTTATTTCCTGTGCATTAAGTTGCTCTCCCCCACGGTTCAACCTAGTGAATACTTCATACTTCAAATCAGGATCAGATTGTTTTAGAAGTGTTATGACCCTAAGATAGGGTCTAACTTGTAAAGAATTTTTTAGTTGGCGAGGAAGCTCGCTAAATACCATCCCCTCAATTTCAGTAAACTCTTGTAGTTTCTGAAGGGCATAGCCATTTCTCATATAATTTCGAATAGCTGTTATTCTTTGCTTCCCATCAATTACTGAATACGTCCCGAAATCGTCTTCTGAAAGATATACTGGAGGTACAGGAATATTTAATAAAAAAGACTCAATTAATGCCGATTGCTGAGCAGCACTCCATCTTTCGCGCCTTTGATACTTTGGCTGAATATCAATTGCCTCCTGATCCACCATGTTTGCAATCGTTTCGAGCGAGAAGTCAGATGCCTGAACAACAAGGCGATCTTGAGCTTGCAGGAAACGTTCGATGATACTGGCTGCACTTCCCATAATGTTATTTTTGGTTTATCCTTGGTCGATTAAGTATAAATAAAAGCAAGTATCATATAATAAATGTTTGTCAGCAAAAAATTTTTTTTGACAGTTGCTAGATTATATGATTAGTTCCTTCAAGGAAGTTTCGTATGATCGACTTTCCCAAATTCATGGTCCCGCACCTATGTTTCTCGGCCTTCAGCACCCTTCCTTATTATACCCCTCGTAGACAGAAAAACGCACGATACGCTCTATTATGAGCAATTATAAACCCCACCAAGTTAACTAGAGGCACGAACTAACCCCTTCCCCTTCTTGATGGTGTGACCTAAAGATTGCCATTTGATATCATGAAGGATCTTTCATAATAGAGGGTATCAGGATCAGCCCTCTTTGGTGAGTCTGACTTGGGTACACTACCTCTCTTTCCAACATTTTGGAAATAAAAAATATTCTGGATTCGGGTAAAAACAAACTCACCAAACTCACAAGGTCGCCAGATCAACTTCACAGTTTCAAAGTCCCCGTACCTATTTTCCTTGGCATTCAGGACCCATGCTACGTATACTCCTCATAGACAGAAAAACGTACGATATGCTCTAAAAATGCTTTTTCCGAGGATCCGCTTACTAGTTGGACCACCACGAGAGAGCAATCACAATGACCTTCACTGGGGACAAGAGCAATTATGAGCAGCGAATTTGAATCCGTTTGGGGGTCAAGAGAAAAGGCTGACCGTTTTCTTGATGAATTACGTAATTATCGACAGCGCGTGCGTACGGAAATTGAAAGAAGGATTCGACTACGCGGGGCAGTGACGGGCTTCGTATTAGGAGTGTTTCTAGCCATACTTGTACAGGGCAAAATGGACTCAGATCTGCCCGAAATCATTGTCAACTATCGATATGTATCATTTGGAGTTCTACTTTTGTTAGCATCAATTTTCATTGGTCATGATATCAGCGACGGTATATACAAATGGGCGCTCAGAAACAATATAACAGCAGGATTAGACAGTGTGTTTTCTGGCTTTGGAGAATCAAAAGTGATAGAGTCTAGAAGGCTAGCTCAACACATTCTCGAAGAAGCTGACCTCGTTAAGATCGATATTAAATATCACGAGTCTACGAAGAAGGCTGCGTTTCCTAGCTCTGCTAGCCGAAGCATCTATCCATATTTTTTTATCGTGTCTCTTGTCTGCTCGTTTATAACCTTGGGCATATCTATAATCTTCTAAAAGCGCTCAAAGTGAAATGTGGTCTAACCAGGCCCTCAAGCCGACAACGGGCTCGACGGTCTTGATTCATACGGAGGATTGCCAATCTGATTGTTTGTGAGTTTCAAATGGGCCTTCTGTCTACCCCGTCCAGTTCCTAAAAAATTATCTCCTCGACCAGATCTAGGCAATAACAAACTCACCAAACTCACGAGATCCTTAACGCTAGAAACGTAAGCGACTGGCTTCACGCCGAAACGTAGCTACATTGTATGACTCAACCCTAGTCCCACCAAATAGGCATCCTCCCGGTCTCGTCACCGAGAAGTTATCAACCCTGTAAAACTCCCACCCATCCTTTGTCTGCTGCTCAATCACGGATTGAAGGACACCAGAAGCAACGTTCTTTGCTTTCCAATTTGATGCAAACAACTTGGCTGGTATTTCCACTGTTTTGTATTCGTACATGAGGGGTTTGAATCAAACGATTAAGGAGCCACAATAAAGTCGCATCGTTTGGATAAAAGCAAAGCCCCTCGACAAGCTTGTCTCGCCTCTCTCATACCCTATACGCAAACAAAGGGACCCGCTGAAGGGATATGCTGATTGGGGCAGGCAGGGTACCGGGGGGTCTATTATAAAGTATTGTAGATATTGAGGATATGTGCTGGTGTAGGTGGTCTTTGTGTGGTATCTTGTGGGCTCACTGATACAGGCACCCTTGAGGATACTGTGTCCCGTTCTGTGTCCAGTCTGAAGAACGAAGCAATTTTCGGCTTGGCGTAAGTTTATTATTTACAATACTTACAACCAAGAGAAAAGGTGCAGACGCGCTAGACTTAGGATCTAGTGTCCGAAAGGACGTGGGGGTTCGAGTCCCCCCTTTCGCACTTTAAACCGTGTATATGCTTCATATAGGCGGTTTTTTTGTGGGCTTACGTAGGCGGGGAAAGAAATGAACAGGCAAAGCTCACGCCTCGTAAGGTGTGTGCTATCCGTGGAGATGATAGGCCCAGCAAGAAGATCACCAGGGAATATGGCGTGTCCGATCGTACCGTTCGATCTGTACGAACGGGAGCGACATGGAGGCATTTGTCGCGCCAGGGCAAAATGCCATAGTCCTTCAAGTAACGTGATCCAGACTCCTCTAACACGGTCGAGGTATTGGGGTAGGCACGCAGGGAATGTTGCCTATTGAATTGCTATACTGGAAACAACGTTTTACCGTTTATCCGACAAGAGCGTTTGAAAGTAGAGCCGGAATCGATCTCAATAAACCTGAAATCCGATGGACAAGAAGATACGTTCATTCCTTATCGCCGTACTTTTTGCATCGCTCAATGGTGTTTTCGCTACGCCGCCTTCCACAGATGGCGAGTATGGTGTTGTTATCGAAGGTTATGACTGGGGACCGGCAGTAAGCAAGGTGATTCTAACCTTTGAGGAGCCGGTAACCTCTGTCAACTGGAATGACTACCAAGTCCTGGTCCACAGATCTTCTGATTGTTCAACGATCCCAGCCAATCAGGTTCTGGGTAGCCGGAGCGTTATTGCCGGGTTTGTATCCGATGCCATGGGAATGAGACTGGAAGAAGGCAACCACCTTACCCTCGTGCTGGCCGTGGCTCCAAACTTACCGATCGGCTCACCCATTCAGTACTCACGACAGGAAGGCTGTAATGGCAACAACTGGATCAATTATGATATGACCATCAGGGATGAAACGAAAGGCAAGATCTGGAATAAAGAAGTGAACCGAATTATGCCGATTATTGATAGTTTCGATCTTTCCGGAAGGTTTTCTGATGGAACGGGCATAACCATGTCTTATGCTTCCTATAGTCCCCCAGATGCACAAGCGAAAGCTCCGCTGATCATTTGGTTGCATGGGGGTGGGGAAGGCGGTGTTGACCCTTCCATTCCGCTCGTTGCTAACCGGGCCGCGAATTATGCCTCCGACGAAATACAAGCCCTCTTTGGAGGAGCCTTCGTTCTCGTACCACAAAGTCCGACACGCTGGATGGACAGCGGTCAAGGAACGACAAGCGGGCAGGTAGACGATATTTACTATAAAGCGGTAATGGCCCTCATCGAGGATTTTATTTCTGAACACCCAAATGTAGATCGCGATCGCATCTATGTAGGAGGATGCTCTAATGGGGCCTATCTGACCTTCAAGTTGATTATTGAATTTCCTGATTTCTTTGCTGCTGCATTCCCCAGCGCCTTGGCTTATCGGGCTGCAAACCTTACGGATGCGCAAGTTGACCGGATAAAAAACATACCGATCTGGTTTATCCACTCAAAAGATGATGGAACCACTGTACCGGAGCAAACGGTCGTACCGGCTTATCATATGTTGAAGGAGGCGGGGGCTCCGAACGTGCATTTCACGTATTACGACCATGTGGTTGACATTACGGGCTTTTTTGGTGGAAACGACTATCAATACCCTGGTCACTGGAGTTGGATTTATTCACATGCCAACGTATCCAGACGAGATTACGATGGCAGTTTGGTAAAGGTGGATGGACGCCCAGTGACTATCATGGAATGGTTGGCAGCCCAATCAAAATAAGACAATGTGGTAGATGCCATTGTCGCCGTCCTTTCTATTAATCTTACCCTAATGGCATGAATTGGAAATCGAGGAATGCAATGGTTAGGTTCAGTTGACAACGATAGCCTTCTCCTAATCTGAGTTCCCAATGAAATGTGTTGCCACGCTGTGTTTGATGATGTGCTATGTGCTTCCGGCGGTCGGCCAAATCATTCTCACCGAAAACGACATACAGACCCTTGTCGGCACGACGCAAGTATTTAATACCTATTCGACTGATGAACGGCCCGATGCCATCCAGACGCTTATCAATACGGATGGAGCCAACCAGACCTGGGACTTTACCGTGCTGCCCTTCGACGAAGACGAAAGCGTGAGGACAACTAAAACACTCGCCACAGAAGCCCCCGCCGACGCACCAGGGCATGGTGAGGTCCCCTTCATCCAGGCCGATTATGTGCTTATTGACGCAATCGGGGCTGATTCGGTCAACTATGATTTTCTGCAATCCGGTACCGACGGTGTCTACTTTCTTGGCACCACCGGCGCATACGGGACCAATTCGGAGGTGCGTTCGACCTACGACTCGCCCATTTTACTGCTCCCCTTACCAGCTACCTACGGTGATACGTGGACGAGCAATGCGACATTCACCCTCACGGATGGGGGGAATACCTATGAGATAGAAGAGACCCTCAACAATGAAATGGACGGGTACGGTACGCTGATTTTGCCGCATGGGTCGTTCGAGGTGTTGCGGCAAAAACAAGTGCTGTCCCTCGCGACACCCTTCGGCACGACCCAACAAACCAACTATTTCTATTATAGGAATGCTGTTGATGTCGTCGCTGGCATGTCTGCGATTGAACTGCCGTTCGGAACCTACTACCTCGCCTCATACAATCGCCCTGCGGACGGCGATCCTAACACGGCCAGCGAGAATCTGGACGTGCCTGCCACGTTTAGCCTTCATGCCAACTACCCCAACCCCTTCAACCCCTCAACAGAGATCCACTTCGATCTTCACCAGCAAGCAATCGTCTCGCTCGTCGTTACAGACCTTGCTGGCCGTATCGTGGCTCACCTCGCTGACGAACCCCTGTCAGTTGGCACCTACCGTTATACCTTCGACGCCACGAAACTGAGCAGCGGCCTGTACCTCTACCGGCTGACTGCTGGCTCCCACAGCGCCACCCGCCCGATGCTGCTGGTGAAATAGTCTTAAGGAGGTAGGACCGTATCCGGAAGCTTCGTCTTGTGATAGTGAAGCCACCTCAAGAGTACCTGATGTATCATTACGTGTACCAGCACCTTGCTCCCTCCTTTCGCACTCTTCAAGGCTACAAACTATTACATTACAAATACTTACCACTGATTGACACAACAATGCCCCCGCTTTCTCCCGAAAGTAGGGGCTTTGTTGTGCATAGCGTCTCCAGCGTAAAAAGCACCCTACCAGCCCGTCAACTCAGTAAGTGCGCGTTTCAGCTGGTTGTAGAATGACAAGTCTTCGAACACTTTCTTCGTCGCAAAAATATCAACGTTTGCAACGCCTTCGAACTGAACATCCTGATCTCCCCGGCAGCAACGAAAAGTGAACGTAATTCCCCGCGTTGCCTTGGCTTGTGGTGCCAAGGCCGTGCCGTCCCAAATGCCCATCTCCACCAAGCGCGCTGCAAACGTTTCCCATTGGTGTCCATGAGGTGTCACGGAGCCGGAAAGATAGGCGCCCATTTCCTCTCCCATTCTCACAACGGTTGTCGCGTTGGTCCAAATCGCAAGGGAGCCTCCATAGTCAGATTCTGAGAAGTGAAACGAAAGTTGCATGGGATCAACGCTGTCATTGGACATGGTTCTTTACCCATTCGTGGCTGCTCCCGTCACAAAAAAACAGGGCACCGGTATCCTCCCCCGAGTGCCGGTGCCCCTACGTCGAAGCCCAAAGAAACCTTGTTCTTTTCTTTTAAGCAGCCAAGCGACGCTCCCTATACATCGGACGACCCTGTTATTTCTAAAGCTGCACCCTCTGTTCTTTCGCCCAACTATTCCTTCTACTAGCTGAACAAGACGCCTCCTCCACTCCGCTACCTTGCCCCCCTTTTGCCCCTCGATACGAGCAAGGCCAAAAAAACGCCGGTATCCAATCTCAGGATACCGGCGTTCCCTACCGTCAAATGGTCTATTGCTATCCCCATAGCATCCAGATGACTTTCGTTTTGATACGCAAGCCCTGAAAAATGTTACAGGCCCCTACCCGTTAGATTGGTCCAGCTTGGTCCCGCAAATTGTACACGCCTAAGGGCTCAGATCGCTTCCGATCAATTGACGTAACCTATTGTCGGGTGCATACCTCCTGCCGCCAAAGTGACGACGGTGTGTTGGACGTGTCACGGACTATGAATCCAACGGAAACACCAAACCGTGGCCCCCTTCGTTGCGCCAAACCATACCTTTGCACAGGGACGTGCTTCAGGCTTGGGTAAATCGTTTTAATTTGATAACTCTTGCTTCACATACATCATTTTTCAAATGCCTACCCTTGTCTTTTTGCCCGCCCCCGCAATCGATTCGGTGGCCTTATGAAGAATAGCCACAGACGACCCACTTCTTAAGGGCATCTACATATTCAAACCACCACAGACCCGTGAGCGCGACGCTGCATGACCTTCCTCCGGGGACGTTCTTCAGCTATGATGGCATGGCTTATATCAGGCTCACTCGTGCTGCTGCCGTAGAAGCGGCCACGCTGGACCTGGTCCTCTTCGGCACAGACCAGGTCGTTCAGCTGCTGCCACCGGTGAAGGCAACTTTCGGGGTCGAGGACGGGCACGCGGGTGCCCTCGTGCAGATCCGTGATTTGGTTAATGGAGAGTTTTTTGTGTACCGGCGCTACCACTATAAGCTCGTCCTCCCTGGCCAAGCCATCCGTTTGATTGACCGGAACCACTTCTTTCTAGACCCGCATGCCGAGATCCGGCGGTGGATTGTCCGGCGCTGAACGCGGCGTGTTGGTGTGCCTGGGTGTGGGGCTTAGAAACAGTCTGGTACAGGGGTTGGTCGGTGTCATAGCTTCAGGCCTTGCTTTTTTTAGAGGGATCGTATTATTGCCGTTCGATCCATCTCTGGATATTACCCTCGATCAGAATGGATTGTGGCGCTGGGCAACCGCCAAGCCGGAACTGCACCAACAGGTTAAAGCCTATTTTTCCAGCCGCAAAGAGGACGGATAATACCTCCTACCATGCCCTAGCACGTGGTTTTGCACGATACCTGGCCGCTTGTTAAGACACAGCAGGAAGGGTAAACCAAAAGGTCGATCCCTCTCCTGGCGTACTCTCAACGCCCACCTCACCGCCTAGCTTTTCAACAATCTTCCGTACAATCGAAAGACCGAGTCCATAGCCTTCTCCGGCGGCGTCATCAAGTCTGGAAAACGGGCGAAACAGGCGCTTCTGGTTTTCGGGAAGAAACCCATTGCCATTATCCCGCACCCAAAAACGCACCACGCCTGCGGTGTCTCGTTGGGCACCCAATTCAATAACCGGAGGCACACCACCGTATTTGAGGGCATTGCTGAGGTAGTTTACCCATACCTCTTCTACCCATTCGGGATATCCAACAGCCTGGGGCCAAGCGTCTGGAACCTGAAGGGTGGCGTTATGATGCGCGATCATGCCTGCCAGCCGCTCCCGGGCTTCCTGAACAAGACGGGAGGTATCCAGCGACCGAACGGCTACCTCTTCTGTGCGCACACGACTCAGCTTGAGCAAGGATTCGATGATGGTGTTCATCTTTTTGCTCATTCGCACCACCGTTTCGATGCACTCCAGGCGCTCCTCTTCGGTCAACGGGCAGGTCAACAACACTTCAGCAAAACCCGCGATACTGGACAAGGGATTGCGTAGTTCGTGGGCAACGGTGTGCGCATAGGCGTTGAGTTCCTCGTTGCGTTGGATCAACTCCAAGTTGTATTGCCTGATGGCTTCTTCCGCTTCCTTGCGCTCGGTGATGTCGCGGGCCGAGAAAAGCACATGATCTCTTCCTTGATCCTGAACCACCGACAGCAATGCCTCTACCCATAACCACTCTTTGTGACAATGGGGCAACCGCACTTCAACCCGTTCCTGCGGCGTCCCTTTTGAGAGCAACTGCCCCACCGCTTCCAAGGCCAGGGGCGCATCCTCCGCATGGACAAGGTCTAACAGGTTTTGGTGGACCACCTGCTCTGGCCGAAACCCCAGCACTTTATAATGAGAAGGAGACGCATACAAAATTTTCCCCTCGGTGTTGAGCAGCCCCACCAAGTCCCGTGAGTTTTCAGCAACCAGGCGATACCGCCGTTCGGCAACGTGCAAGGCCCGTTCGGCTTCGTGGCGTGCTTCCTGCGCCTGATGCAAATCCTGCGTTAACAGGTTCATCTCATTCTGCATAGTGGTCTCTTGTACTCATGCTTGGGAATCCTTACACGACCAGAGATTGCATTTCCTCCGTCGGTATGTTTCCGCTCTTCGTTCATAAATGGGTAGGGTTGGGGGCACCATAAAGTAACCCAGCTATTCACGGACGCAACCCTGGATGCTGAAAAAAGAAACCATCGTCGGCAGAAGCACCGATCTTCTGAGGGTGGCATACCATGTCTACGTGTTCAATTGGGTCTCCCGCTCACCATGTGCGCCTGCCGTGATGCCTACAGATTGAAGAAGCAACCGCTGCTGCGGAACAAACCGGGGTCTTTTTTGAAAGAAGGCGTGCTGATTTATTTTTGCTCTCACCCTTTTGCACCCGGCCCTTCGTTTATGGCTACCCAGAAAAAACCAACTCCCGAAACTTTCGCCTTCCGTGCCGAGATGCAACAACTGTTGCACCTCATCATCCATTCGCTGTATACGCACGAGGAGATATTCCTTCGCGAGCTGATCTCTAACGCGTCGGACGCCCTCAATAAAATTCATTTCCGCCTGCTTACCGACCGCAATGTCGTCGATCCCGATGCCGCGCGTGACATCCGCATCACCCTCGATAAAGACGCGCGCACGCTCACCATTGCCGACACGGGCATTGGCATGAGCCGAGAAGACCTGGTGGAACGAATCGGTACGGTAGCTTCCTCCGGCACCCTTGATTTTATCAAGGAGCTAAAAAAAGACGGCGGCCCAGTGGATGCGCAGCTGATCGGGCAATTTGGGGTCGGCTTCTACTCTGCCTTTATGGTTGCCGACACCATCACCATCGACACGCGCGCCGCACACCCCGACAGCGTGGGGCTTCGCTGGTCGTCCGACGGCGCAGGCTCCTTCACCATCGAAGAAACCGACCGCACCTCCCGGGGCACCCGCATTACCCTCCACCTGAAGGAAGATAAAGCCGAATTCGCCGAGGAGTGGCGCGTCAAACAGATCATCCGCAAATATTCCAACTTCGTCGATTTCCCAATCCTTGTCGGCGAAGAGCGGGTCAACACGGTGGATGCGTTGTGGCATCGTTCCAAGTCGAACTTGAAAGAAGAAGAACTGAACGAGTTTTACAAGTTCATCTCGGGCGATGCGGAAGATCCCCTGGGGCACCTTTTCCTGAACATTGAAGGCCGGATGTCCTTTCGTGCCTTGCTCTTTATCCCCCAAACTGCGCCCCGGTCCCTGTTCCATGAGTCCTATAAATATGGGGTCCATCTTTATTCCAGCAACGTCTTCATTCAGGATGATTGTCAGACGCTGTTGCCCGAGTATTTAAAGTGTGTACGGGGAGTGGTAGACACCGAGGACCTGCCCCTCAATGTGTCGCGGGAGGCCACGCAGCACAGCCCCGTTATGGCGAAGATCCGTAAAATCCTGACGTCCAAACTCTTGGGATTACTTGGAGACTGGGCCACCAACGAACCGGAGAAATATGCCACCTTCTTTAAACAATTCGGCATTCTGTTCAAAACGGGATTAGGTGGTGATTTTGAAAACCGCGATACCCTCATCGATTTGCTGCGATATGAATCGACAGCCACTGAACCCGGAGCCTACACGTCCTTTCAGCAATACGTGGATCGGATGGCCACCGATCAGGAAGCCCTGTATTATGTGTTGGCGGAAAACCGGCTTGCGGCCGAGCGAAACCCCAACCTTGAATATTTCCGCGCCCATGACCTCGAAGTGCTGCTCCTTACGGACCCCGTCGATGCTTTCCTTATTCCGGGCATCCCCACCTACGCGGATCACCCGCTACAAAGTGTAGAAAAAGCTGACCTCAAACTTCAACGCGACCCGGAAGAGGAGGAAGAAGGGGGACTCTCTGAACACGAGGCCGAAAAAATCGTCGAGCGCATCAAATCGGTGCTGGGCGACCGGGTAGAAGATGTGCGGATTTCGCAACGCCTGGTCGACTCCGCCGCAACACTCGTGACGGGTTCGGCGGGCATGGATACCCAGATGGAGCGCATGATGATGATGATGGATGCCTCGTTCGAAGGGGGGAAAAAGGTGCTCGAAATCAACATTGCCCATCCTTTGATCCGCAACCTGTCTTCTTTGCGTGGGACTGATGACACGTTGGTAGAACAGGCGGTTCTTCAATTGTTTGAGGGCACGCTGCTGGCAGAAGGCTCGCTCAAAGAACCTCAAGACTTTGTGGCCCGGATGCTAGACCTTCTCGTGGTTGCCACCAAACCCACCACGGACGAGGCGTCGTAATTATGCCTGTTGCCCCCCTGTTTCGGATGGCGCGTCCACCCAGAAGAAAAGCACCACGTGCGTAACCAGCACCAGGGGAACGATAAACAAGGGCAGCAAGGCCATCGGCAATGAGAAGAAGGACGTGGCGAGTCCGGGGTCTTGCAGAAATAGACGCACTCCGTTGAACAGAACCAGCAGGATATCGAGCAATCCAAAGACATTCCATCCAAGAACAGCCCGTCGTTGCCCACTTGTTCGAATGGGTAGACAACGCCAAAGGACGACCAGGGCCAATATGCCCACGAGCGCATCGCCCCACCCGGCAGAAACCGCAAAGGCTGCAGGCAAGGTGCCTTGATACGCCCGAACGAGGAAGTACACACCAATAAGCAGGCGGCCTACGTGAAACCCCACCAACACGCGTACACCCAGCGCTCGTACGCGCACCCGGACGTGCGGAAAAACACCGAGCACCAACAGGCACACGAAGGTTAGCCCCAATGCAATGGCAGGGGGTGGAACAGGCGCATGGGCTAACCCACCTATGCCCCCAACAACAAGCGCGAGGACTAGCCAGAGTCCAACCACGCCCCATACAGGTGCCGTTTCCGTCTTTACCATCTTTGATGACGACTAGAAAGATCGAGGAGTGGCTTCAAAGACGGGGATGCCTTCATTTTTTTCCATCGAAATAGTCATGAAGTGCCTTCCAGGTACTTTTTTAAAAGTGTAAAGAGGTACTTACGGATTCGCATACGGCACATCCGTTCCGTATCAACTGGTGCCTCCTGTTCCGTTTGCCCCATCTGGTGCTGTTTCTACCCGTTGAAACGATGCCGCATTCTGGTCGTCCTATTTTTTCATCGATTTCTGCTGCGTCTCCGTTCCTGGGGCTCTTAGGAATGGTGTTGATGATGAGCTTTTTTACGGCTTGCCAGCCGCCTGTAGCGGCGCCCTCGGTGTGTGAAACCGATCGTTTTTTTACCCCTGAGCTTTATTCTCCATCCTCTCAGTTCCTCCGTCAGATTTATTCTTACCCGCCGTCTGCCGCGTTTCTCGCCCAATGGGAATCCGAGAATCCTGATGCGCCCTTCCCAGAGGTTTTTTCGTACTGCTCCTACCGCACGGAAAGCGAGGGCGCAGAAGCGTGGTTATCCTGCGTCGAAACCAGTTGCTAAGGAATCGCTAAAAAGGACTTCTTTCCCTGTGGTAGCGTCGAGCAAAGCCCTTCACGGTTCGCCTGCCCGCATCGGTTTATCGGATTCCTGTGCCTGAACGTCCTTCTTCTACCGCTCCCCCCCCACGACGCCATCGTTGGTATCGCTGGCTTAGCCTAGTAGCTGGCGTTTTTCTGATCAGCCTGATTGCCCTTTTTTTTATCCTTCACCACCTGATTAATCAGGATTATTTGGAGAAGCAGCTGCAATCTGTCGTACAGACTGCCACCGACAGCCTGTATCACGTCACGTTCGATAGCCTGTCCATTCATTTCTTGCAAGGCAAGGTACAGCTCGAAAACGTTCGGGTCCGTCCTGACTCAGTCCGGCACGACGTACTCCTTGCGATGGGGAAAGCCCCGGCATCGCTGTTTTCGCTCCAGATCCCCTCTCTCCACCTCAATGGGATCCAATTCCTGGCAACCCTGTGGGAGCGCAACCTTTCCTTTGGCACCCTTCAACTTTCGCACCCCCACCTGTCTATCAACCGCCGTGCATCGGCAGATTCCATAAGCACCCTTGCCGAAGACTTGCCGTCGCCTTCACTACATGTTATGCTGGCAGAGCGCTTGCCGGCCTTTTCGCTCGATCATATTTATATCGACCACGGCGCATTGACCCTGAGACAGGATAGCAGCACCGTACCCTTCCATGTTCCTGACCTTTCGCTTCACCTTGCCCAGGTTCAGGTGGATTCAATCGCTGCGCTAAACCCAGAGCGCGTACTTTTTAGCGAAGACATTGAGGCCGTCCTCCCCAGCTTTCGCCATCTCACTGCGGATAGTCTTTTTGCGATGGAGATCGGCTATCTCATGGGCTCCACCCGCCACCAATCCCTTCAGTTCTCTTCCTTTCGGTATGCCCCACTGGTCTCCGATACCGAATTCCGTAGCAGACACCGCTACCGCGCCCAACGGCCAATCTTAGAAACGGGAGCCGTGACGGTCCAAGGGCTGGATTATCGCCGTCTGCTTGAGGAACGAGCTAGCATCATGCAACAACTCCGGGTTGATTCCCTGCGCCTCGATCTCTATCTCGACAAAACACAACCTCAGCCACCCACTTCATCTTCTCCGTTTTACCCGCACACCCTTTTTCAATCGCTGCAGTCGCCCATTCACATCGACACCATTCGTTTCACCAACGCCGACCTGCGTTACAGCGAGCGGGCCATAGATGGAAGCCGCCCCGGAACGGTTACGTTCGAGCACACAACAGGCACGGTGGCGCATGTCTCTAACACGGGTCCTCCCGCACTCACACACATTGCGGTTGAAAGCCAGTTCATGGGAGCGGGTGCCTTGCAGGTAGAGGTTGCGTATGATCTCTTAAATCCCACCCTCGACATGACCTACCGGGGAACGTTGGGTGCGATGAATCCGCAAGAGGTAAACCCGGTCCTCGTTAACCTGACGGGCATAAACATCGAACGTGGAATGGTAGATGGCCTCTGGTTTGAGATGGAAGCCAATGAATCCACCGCTACCGGGCAGCTTCAAGTAACCTATCGTGACCTCAAGATTTCGATTCAGGATAAGGTTTCGGGAGCGCGTCGTCTACGGCATCGGATTCAGACCTTCCTTGCCAACCGGACTGTTCTTCATGGAGACAATGTGGCGCAGGACGGATCACCACCCCGCACGGCAACGGTGACGTACACCCGTCGCCCCCAAGACCCGTGGCTGGGCATGATGTGGCGCTCTGTGCGCAACGGCCTTTTCTATTCCATCGGTTTGGATCCCCCCTCTTAACGCCGCTTCGCGTGGGCCAAATAGCCTGCTTCTTCCCAATCGTTTTTTAAGATCATGTCGGGTATTGGACAAGGGAGCGGGTAAGCCTTTCCCCCACACGTGTACCGGCAAAAATCGCATATTCCGCCCGTTTTTTCTGGAAGCGCTTGTCTTCAAATCTGCTTGTCGCGCTCTTCGCCCTCCCTTCTTTTTTAAGTGCGAAACTGTAGGCGTGCCTCTGGCACGGTTTCATTTTTCAAGCACTGATGCGTCCTACGCGACACCCATGTGGGCTCCACGTTCGTTCCAAGACCCTTTCGACCGCCTCAATATCCATGATGAGCTGAGTTATTGGTTCCATAAGCTGGCGCGAGGAATCCGGCATGCCCCCGTTAGATGGAAAAACACCTTCCTGTTTGCAGGCTCGGTGCTTTTTTCGCTTATCGTCACGTTGTGGCTTGGGCAATATCTTGCTCAGGAAGCGGCCTTGATGGCAGGGATATTTGTTATTGCCGCCTTGTTGTGGGTTACCGAAGCCCTCCCGCTTTTCGCCACGGCGCTTCTTGTTATCGGGCTGGAGGTGTTGTTACTCGCAAATCCGGGAGGTTGGAACGGATTGGGCTTCGAGCAAGGTGCCACGCCTCCCTACCGCACCTTCCTCTCCCCATTGGCCGATCCGATCATTGTGCTTTTCCTG
>JAUIDY010000124.1 GCA_030428385.1 Rhodothermia bacterium
CGCCTCGAGTGTTTTGCCATCCGTGAAGGACACCGTGATCTCGGTGGCATTGCCCGCCACATGGTCGTTCGTCACGATGTAGCCATCGGGCGACATCACGAAGCCGGAGCCCAGGTTTTGCACCTGCCGCTCGCGGACGCGGGGCGGCGTGCGGAAAAACTGCCCAAAGAACGGATCGTCGAAAAACGGATCGCGCACCCGCACGCGCTGCACGGAAATCACGTTGATGCTCACAATGGCAGGCGACGCCGCCTCCACCGCCCGCGTGATGGCGTTCTGGCGGCTATTGGTGACCACGGCATTGGTTTCCTCAACCGTGGGAGGCGCAGGCTGGGCCATGGCCGGGGCCGTGGGTTCCTGCTGCTGCGACTGGGCCTGCTGGTTACACCCCATCAAGAGGGTGGTACAAAAAAGAAGAGCGACGGCACGCATCATAGATCGCCGAAAAGGTCAGGTTCACGTTCAGAGGAACGGGCAGGTAATACGAGGGCCTTTTCGGGGGGTTTCTGGGCCGCACGGTCTCGCACCCGGCTGTGAGGAGCCAAACGTATGCGCGGGGTGCGTTGTTACGGGGCGGACCGCAGGTCGGCACGTCGTTTAGGTCGGCAGGTCTCTTATACTGATTCCGGAAAATCAGGGTGCAACGTTGGGAGAATATGTCATCCCGAGCTTGTTTACTTCGTCAGTCGCTTCGCTCGTGTCGGGATCTCGACGCTGGTGGAGAGAGATGCTGAAAGATCCTGAATCAAGTTCAGGACATGGTTCAGCATGACACATTCCTTATGCACCTCCTTTTCTCGGATCTGGTATTATTTACAAACGGACCTGTTGACTTGTGACCTGATAAACCAGTAACCAAAACTTAGCAGCACGCGCCCGCCGACGACGCCTCTCCCGACGCGGGTGCCGGGGCGCAGTCAAAGGCGCCATAATGCACGCTACGGTCGCCGACGATGCGGAAGTGCGGAGCGAAGCGGGTCTCGCTGAGCATGGCGGCGGTGTTGCCACAGACAAGGACGGGGCGACCGGGCTCGAAGACATGGTGGTCGTCCAGTTCGAAGCGCTGCGGAGCTTCCGGGATGGTGCCGCGATAGTAGGCCACCTGCCCGTAGTCCTCGCAGATGTCTTCCACCGAGTCGGGCAGTTTAAAGGCGCGGATCGTCATCGAATAAAACGTGATCGGCCCCACGCGGCGCTGCATCGCGGGGTCGGCGATCTCGATGGTGCGCTGCGCCACGACGCGGTAGTCGAGGCACCCGAGGTCGCGCAGCAGGCGGCGAAAGTCTTCGATGTAGAGCGCACCGCCCAAACATTCGCCGTAGAGCACCGGATCGCTGGCAACGGCTTCCGGGACGCGGCGGTCAGCAAACACGTCGGAGAAATACAACTCGCCGCCGGGTTTAAGCACGCGGAAGATTTCGGCGAACGCCGCCGGTTTGTCGGGCGACAGGTTCAAGACGCAGTTCGAGATCACCACGTCGACGGAATCATCCGCCAAACCCGCTGCCGCGAGGTCTTCGATGTAGCCATGCCGAAACTCAACGTTGGATTCTGAAAAACCAAAACGGGCTGCTTGCGAGGCCCGATGCCGTACGGCCACGGCCAACTGCTCCTCCGTCATGTCCAGCCCAATCACCTGCCCCGTTGGCCCGACGAGTTTGGAGGCCACATACACGTCGCGCCCCGTGCCACAGCCCAGGTCCAGCACCGTGCATCCGTCGAGCGCCATCGGGATGGGCGAGCCGCAGCCGTAAAACTTGTCCAGCACCTCGTCGTCGATCTCTCCCATCACAGCGCGAACGTGCGGCGGCAGGGCGTCGGTGGTGCAACAGGCGCTGGTTTTTAGGTCGCGCTGGCTTTGCAGCACCTTGCCATAGTATTCACGAACAGCGTCGAGGGTGGAAACGGCGGTTTGCATCGAAGTTGGGGTGGGTAGGAAAAACGGACGCGCACACGCCTGGGTAGGGCGAATGATTCTTGCGTTACAGTTTTGGGGAAAGGGTGTGTGGGAGAAAGGGGAGAGAGGGGGCTGTGCTTAGAGCGCGGCGAAGATGCCGAACGAAAACGCGGGGGCGGAGAGCGAATTGCGCAGCCGGGTGCCGCCATCAACGCCGAAAGAGACACCGAGGGGCCCCGCCACGCCGACGATCACTTCCGCGCCGTAGGACAGATACCGCTGGTTGTTGGCGTAGAGGCCGCCCATTCCGCCCGTCACGTCGTCCGCTCCGTTTTCCAGGGATTCCAGGCCCCGCATGCGTGCGATGAGCGTCACGCGGTTTTTAATCGTATAGCCCGCCTCGGCGGAATACACGGCTTCGTCGGAGAAACCCTGCGTGCGGTTGTTGAAGCCGACCGTGGCGAGCGCATACGCCGGAATCGGCCAGAACGAATAGCCCGCCTCCAGCTTTACCCGCTGGTTAAACTCGCCATCGCCCGTGAGCAAGCCATTCGGCTGGGTGTCATTGCCAATCGGAACGCCAAAAATGACGCTGCCACTCACCACGGCACTGCCCAGGTTCAGCAACCCGACGCGGAAGCCCACCTCTGGATCAGCGATGCCCGTGACTTCATCGCCCTCAAAAAACACAAAGCCGGTGGTTTCGCCGACCTGCTTGTTGAGCGTGATGCGCTCTAGGAACGGGACATAGGCCACCACCGTGATGCGGTTGGTCACACCGTACTCGCCGTAGAAGCTGATGGTGTGATCGCCCAGCGTGGGAATGTTCATCAGCGTGCCGCCGAAGTCGTAAAACTCGGTGGCCTGCACAAAGCGGTAGCCGATTTTGTAGTAGCCGTGCCCACGCTGCTGCGGCCAGCCGTCGGCGGCGGCGCTACCAACGAGCAAAAACGAGAGAAGCAGGCTGATCGAGAGGAAGCGCATCATTGGAGTTCAGCAAAGCCAAAGGTGACGTTGAACGGTTTGCAGTGAATAATCACATAGTTGTGCGTGTCCAGCATGACATCGCCGGGCACCTCATAGGTCTGGGCTCCCGAAGTCGATTTCAGGGCTTCCAGTTCGAGGCTATTCGAGCTGACCCGCTCCGTCGGCGACAGGTACACAAAAAGCGCGGGGCCGTTGGACGAGACGAAGTCGTCATCGAAGTGCAAGAGCAAGCCGTCGTTGGTTTGCTCCAGGATCGCCATACCTTCCACCGTATACGACGTGCCCGGACGTGCCTGGAAGGTGCCCGTCCGCTGCTCGCCGGGTGCCGAAATAGTGACTGTTGCCGGGGCGCTATCGATGCCGTCGGCGGTGGCGATGACCTGCGTGGTGCCCGCGGCGGTGGCGGTAAGAATGCCGTCTTCAGAAAGGGTGGCCACGGCGGGATTGGTGTGTCGCCAGGTGATGACCGCGCCTGCCACCGGGTTGCCGTCCAAGTTCAGCGCCGAAGCCGTAAACACCTGCATCGCGTCGAGTTCCAGCATCACGGTTTGCGGATCGACGGTGACGGTGGCGACCTGGTTGGGATCAGCGACGACGGTGAGGAAAACGGGCGCGCTCATCACGGCGTCACTCATCGCTGTAATCATCACCTGCCCCGGTTGTAACGCCATGGCCACGCCGTTGGCGTCGATGCTGGCTACCGCAGGGTTGGAGCTGGCCCACGAAAACGCGGCACCCATCACCGTCTCGCCAAACACATCATAGCGCACCGCTGCGAAGGTTTGCTGGTTGCCTTCCTGCAACGCCGCCTCCGGCCCCGGCGTCACCTCAATGCGTTCGTCAAAGAGTGGAGGATCCTCTACCAGATCGGTTCCGATACAGCCTGCCATGAAAAGCACAAGGACGAGGCTGGGGAGCATGCGTAGCCGTTTCATGGGTCGCCAAAGAAAAGCCAACGGGGGTGCCAGCGAGTAGACAAGTGGTAAGGCAACCCACAAGAGGAGTTCCAGATGTTAGAAAATGTTTAGAATTGTAACGCCAGGAACGGAAACGCGAACGGAAAGCATGCTTTCAACAAGGGGCGTTCCTTTGCGAGCGCTGGGGGTTGTTGATCCTCCCCCTAGCCCCCTCCTTACTCCGTAAAGAGGGGAGAAATACCATGGGTGCCCACACAAAAGCGGTATATACCCTAAAACGCAAACAACCTTTCTCCGCTTCCTCCACGCTCCCTTTCTCAACCCATGCTTCCCGCCGTCCTTTATGCCCTCGCGATGGTCGTGCTGCTGACGTACGGCCTCAACCTGCTGTGGATGGCGGTGGTGTATGCCCGGCAAGACCGGCTGCTCGAGGGCCCGGTGCCCGACCCCGACGCCGTGCCCACCCCGGACAGCACGTGGCCGATGGTGACGGTGCAGCTTCCGCTCTACAACGAGGCCCATGTGGTGGAACGGCTGGTGGACGCGTGCGCCGCGCTGCGCTATCCGCGCCGCCTGCTCGAAATCCAGGTGCTAGACGACTCGACCGACGAAACCGGCATGTTGGTAAGCCAGCGGGTGCACCACTGGAAACGACGCGGGCTCGACATTGTCCACATCCACCGCACCAACCGCGAAGGCTACAAAGCGGGTGCCCTGCAAAACGGCCTCCGCATCGCCCGTGGTGAGTTGATTGCCATCTTCGACGCCGACTTCATCCCCACCCCAGACTTCCTGTTGCGCCTGACCCCCCACTTCGATACCCCGGAGGTAGGGATGGTGCAGGCTCGGTGGGCCCATCTCAACGCCCAGGGCTCGCTGCTAACAAAGATGCAGGCGTACGGCCTGGATGCCCACTTTGCCGTGGAGCAGTACGTGCGCAACCAGGCCGGCTGTTTTATGAACTTCAACGGCACCGCCGGCATCTGGCGACGGGCGTGCATCGACGACGCAGGCGGCTGGGAAGGCGACACGCTGGCCGAAGACCTCGACCTGAGCTACCGCGCCCAACTCAAGGGCTGGCAGTTCCGGTTCGTGAACGAGGTGGAAGTCCCAGCCGAGCTTCCGGTGGACATGAACGCGCTCCGCGCCCAGCAATTCCGCTGGACCAAAGGCGCGGCCGAAACCGCCCGCAAGGTGATGGCCTCCCTCTGGCGCTCCCGGCAGCCGCTGCGCGTCAAGGCCGAAGGCACCCTCCATCTGACGGCCCACCTGGCGTTTCCTTTCATCATCCTCGCCGCCGTGATGCATGCCCCGCTACTGGTGCTCAAAAACGTCGGGCGTGGCCCCGGCGAGGTGTATTTCGCCATCCTGGGTTTTGGACTGCTTGGCTTCATCGGTTTTTTCCTCGCCCAACTTTTTGCCCAGCGCGCCCTGTATCCCGACTGGGGCCGCCGGATCTGGTTTTTCCCCCTTTTTATGGCGGGCAGCATGGGCATGGCCGTGAACAACACCCGCGCTATCTGGCAGGCACTTCGTGGCAAACGCACGGCCTTCGTCCGCACCCCCAAATACAGCGAAGCCGGGACCCGTCGCAGCGCATGGTGGACCAGCCACTACGCCGACACCCGCATCCCCGGCGTTGTGTGGGTGGAGGGTGTGCTTACCCTCTACTGCCTCGCCGGACTCGTCGCGGTGATTGTCTATGGCGAGTGGGCCGCCGTGCCGTTTCAGGCGTTTTTCACCTTCGGCTTCGGGCTCGTCACCCTCGCCAACATCCAGCAACATCGCCTGAAACAAGCGGCGGGCTGAGTTCGTGATACCAACGTTGTAGCTGCGCGGCTTTTTACGTTACCTCCTGTAGTCCCCGCGCGCCTCGATTCCGTTTCTCCCTACTCCAGAACCCGGTTGCTCCGGGCACGCCGCATGCTTACTTTCTAACACGTCCACCGCCCAACGCTCCCACATGCCCATTCCTGATGTACACCGTGTGATGGACCTGCTCCAGGCAGGCCAGCCACGTGCGGCGCGTCCGCTCATCGAAGCCCTGGTGCATCACGCACCGGGTTATGTGACGGCGCATGTCCTGCTCGCCCACGCCTGCGAAGCCGAACGCCAATGGGGAGACGCCCTCACCGCATGGCAACAGGCCTATGTCCTTATGCCCAACAGCCCCGTGGTTCAAGAGGGCCTGCGGCGCGTTATGACGCACATCTGGGAAGAGAAAGCGGCTGCCGCTCCAGAAGAATTACCGGCTACGCCCATCATTCTGCCCACGCCGGAGCCAGAAACCCAGGCCGAAAAGGCTCGCAGTGCCCTGAGCACCTCCTGGCGGTTTGATGACTCTCAGGAAATCATCGAAGAACCAACGGCCGAGGACCACCCCGACGCCCTTGAAGGCTTTACCCAAAAACCCGCTCGTTACAGCGAAGAAGAGGTGGTAGCCCCGTTTTACCAGGAAGCAGAAGAAGCCTCCGATGTATTTATCCTGGAAGCCCAGCCCGACGACGCCACCAACGAGGTGTTCGCTGACACGAGCAAGGAGGAAGTGATTGCGGAGGCCGCCGCCTTCGCCCTTGAATATGTGGCCGATGAGGTAACCTTGCCCGATGAACCCCTCATGGAGGTACCGGACAATACCGCCCTTGCCGCTGCACTCATTGAGGCCTCGGCCGAAGAAGAAACCACCGATGCCGTTGCTGAAGCGCCCTCCGATGAGGACGCCCTGGTACCGTGGGAAGACGACCTCGACGTTACCTCGCCCACCATTGATCTTGCAGAGCCGCCTGCGATAGAAGAAGACGCCCTGGTTCCCTGGGAAGAGGACGAGGAAGAGCCCGTGTCGTTCACCTTCGAACCCCTGGCCGCATTGCCAGAGACAAACCTGACGCCACTCGCTTGGGAAGAAGAAGCCGACCTGGATCTCGTCGACATGACGGACGCCGAGACGCCGGACTTGAAACTCGCCGAGGCCGACACGCCCAACCTGGAACTAACCAACGCCGCCTGGTTGGAATCCGCAGAACCAACCAACGAAGAACCGGACCCTCTCCCCGAGGAAGCCCCTTCCTCGTCGCCACCGCCATCTATCGACGATGACATTTTCGCCCAGATTGAGCAGTTGATTGATGCGAAGCTAGAAGAAGAAGGCGTGGCGGATACCTGGGAGGACGAACCGCCCCCCACCGAATCTGCCGAGGAAGAAGACTTCTTGGGCGACGGAGCCCATCATTTATCCGATACGTTCCTGCCTCATTTTGAAGGAAGTGACAACCTGGACCACCTCATCGAAGAACTGGAGTCGGCCCGCATCGTGCCGTCGCTGGACCTGAACGACATCCCCGCGCCCGACCTCGACGATGAAATCGAGGACATGGTGTCGGAGACGCTGGCGCGTATTTATGCATCGCAGAAGCAATACGAAGAAGCCGCCCGCGTGTACGAACAACTCGCCATCCAGCAGCCGGGCGAGTCGATTTCGTTTCTGCAACGCGCCGCCGAGATGCGTTCGTTAGCGACAGGCAATGCCTGAAGAAATCACCCGCCTGCCCCTGCCGTGGCGTGCCCTCTGGGCCAGCGACACCCGCACCGTCGCCGGGCTCATCAGCGGCACTTCGCTCGACGGCGTTGACGTGATTATTGCCCGGCTTCAGGGCAGCGGTCGGGCGATGTCGATGGATGTGCTCGGTTTTGTCAGCATCCCGTATCCCGACGCCCTGCGTGCCCTGCTGCTCCGTAACTCGGTTGCCGAGACATCTTCGGTACTCGCCCTTTCGCAACTCAACGTCCGCCTCGCCCACACGTTCGCCAATGCCATCCGCGCCGCCGCTGCCGTCGCCGGTCTCGCCATCGCCGACCTCGACCTTATCGGCTCACACGGGCAGACGGTGCATCATGTGCCCGTTCCCACAGCTTGCGCGGGACAGGCCGTAACGTCCACCTTGCAGATCGGCGACCCGTCGGTGCTGGCCAATCTACTGGGCGTGCCCGTCGTGGGCGATTTCCGCGTGGCCGACATGGCGCTCGGCGGTCAGGGAGCACCGCTCGTTCCGTATTTCGACTATGTCTATTTTTCCGACGCCGATGAAACGCGTGGCTTGCTGAACCTCGGCGGTATCGGCAATGTGACCATCTTGCCCGCCGGGACAACGGGGGATGCTACCTATGCCTTCGACACCGGCCCCGCCAACATGATCATGGATACGCTCGCGCAGCGATTGCTTGGACACCCTTTCGACCGCGACGGGGCCACGGCGGCACAGGGCACAGGTCACCCCAAAATCCTCGCCGAGCTTCTCGAAGACGATTATTTCGCCCAGCCACCGCCCAAGTCCACCGGGCGCGAGCGCTATGGCGCGGCTTATGTCGCCGCACTTATCGAACGGGCCGAAGCGCGTGGCATCACCGAACCCGCCGATTTGCTCGCCACCGCTACCCTGCTCACGGTGGATTCGGTGATACGGGCCTACGACCAGTTCATTGCCCCCAGGCATCCGCTCGATGTGCTCATCGTTTCCGGTGGCGGTGCCCGCAACGGCTTCTTGATGCGGCAACTCGCCGCACGTTTCGCACCCGTTCCTGTCCGTACTGCCGACCATTACGGCCTCGACAGCGACGCAAAGGAGGCGTTGTGTTTTGCAGTGCTGGCGCACGAAACCCTCAACGGCGTCTGTACCAACCTGCCCTCCGTCACTGGCGCAATGAAGCCGACGCTGCTGGGCAAGCTGTGCCTACCAGTTTAAGCGATTTTTGGGGATTTGTGGCGTGCTGACATACAGGTGACAGCGGGCCGCTTTAGCTTGCCCCTCGCTGGACCAGTGAACTTCGCGGGGAGGCTGAACTTCATCAACCATACCCAAGTACCCGCCGGGCCTTGCTGTTCCACCAACCCTGAATTCTATGTCCACCCTCATCAGCGAAATCGGCGAATTTGCCCTCATCGACCGGATGCAGGCCGTACTCGGCGCGCCCTCTGATGCCGACCTCCTTGCCGGTATTGCCGACGACGCCGCTGTGTACCGCATCGGCGGCGGCAAGGTGCACGTTGTCACCACCGACGCCCTCATCGAAGCCGTACATTTCGACCGCACATTTATGCCGATGCAGCACCTCGGCGTCAAGGCGCTGTCGGTGAACGTGAGCGACATCGCCGCGATGAACGCCGTGCCCCGCTATGCCACCATCGCGCTCGGCCTGCCCAACAACGTGAGCGTGGAGCAGGTGGAGGCGTTGTACCAAGGCTTTCAGCAAGCCGCTGCGCAATACGGCTGCACCATCATCGGCGGCGACACGACGGCGGCGCGCTTTCTGACGATTTCGGTTACGGTTATTGGCGAAGCCCGCGAAGAGCAGGTGGTATACCGGAGCGGAGCCCGCCCCGGCGATGCGCTGTGTGTGACGGGCGACGTGGGTGCGGCGTACGCGGGGTTACAGGTGCTGCTGGACCAGCGGCGCCAGCTGCAAGAGCAAGGCGAAGACTACGAACCCGACATCACCGACGTGCAGTACGTCATCCAGCGGCAACTTGCCCCGACAGCGCAGGTCAACGTCATACGTGACTGGGCCGAGCGTGGCGTCCAGCCGACGGCGCTCATCGACGTGTCGGACGGCGTGGCGTCGGAGATCCACCACCTGTGTGCGCAGGGCGGTGTGGGCGCGCGCGTCTACACGGCGTCCCTGCCCATCGCCTTCGAGACCCGCGACGTGGCTGATCACTTCCGCGAAGATGTGGACACCTACGCGCTCTTCGGCGGCGAAGACTACGAGTTGCTGTTCACCATGCCGCCTGCCGTGCTCGATAAGCTAGACCCGACCACCTTTGTCGCCATCGGCGAAATCACCACCCCCGAAACCGGCGTGCAACTCCAGACGCCCGAAGGTACGCTCGTCAACCTCGGCGCGGGCGGCTACCAACACTTTAACGACGAACCTTCTTCCTGACCCTTACCCCATCCGCCATGAAACACCTCGCCTCGCTGCTACTCTTGCTCAGCCTCCTCGTCCCCGCCGCCGTTGCTCAAGATGCCGATGACAGCACTGAGCCCGGTCCGCCACAGATCGAGATGACGACGTATTACCTCACGCTCATCAAACGCGGCCCCGCCTGGACCGCCGAGCAGACGCCGGAGGTAGCCGAGGTTTTACGCGGCCACTTCGCCAACATGGAAAAGCTGGCAAACGAAGGCAAGCTGATTCTGGCTGGACCCTTTATGGATCAACCGTTGGAGCAAGGCACACTCACCGGGCTGTTTCTCCTCAAGGCCGAGTCGCTGGAAGCCGCCCAGGCCCTTGCCGACTCCGACCCCGGAGCCATTGCCGGGCGTTTCACGATGGAGGTCTACCCGTGGTACGGCCCTGCTGGCATCACCTACGCCGACGCGCCAACGCCGTAGCCGCTCGCAGGTTATGTTTTCCCCGCGAGCGCGTCTATAGCACCGTGGAACGCTTTCAGGGGACATACCACATTCCTTCAGCACGACGACCGGGCTGGGATTATACCTCCTTTCATCGCCACCAATCCGAGGCGGTGCCACCGCGACCGCAACCAGCGTTAAACCCCCGCCTCGCCAAACGTATCACAGGAATTGGCACTGCCCGATTGCAGCCCACGCCGAAACCACTCCATGCGCTGCGCCGAGGTGCCATGTGTGAAGGCTTCCGGCTGGACAGCCCGACCCGCCATCTTCTGCAAATGGTCGTCGCCCACCGACGCGGCCGCCCGCAATCCCTCTTCAATGTCGCCTTGTTCGAGCAGGTTTTGCGCCTGATCGGCGTGGTGCGCCCACACGCCTGCGAAGCAGTCGGCCTGTAATTCCATCAGCACCGAAAGCTGGTTCGACTGGCGCTGCCCGAGGCGGCTTTGCATCTCGCGCACCTGCTGCTCGGTGCCCGTGATGCGCTGGATGTGATGCCCCACCTCGTGTGCGATAACGTATGCCACCGCGAAGTCACCCGACGCGCCCATGCGTTCGAGTTCGTTTAGAAAGCTGAGGTCGAGGTACACCTGCAGGTCGCCGGGGCAATAAAACGGTCCGGTGGCGGCCTGGCCGAGGCCACAGGCCGTCTGTGTCATGCCGCTATAGAGCACCAGCGTCGGCTCCTGATAGCGGCTGCCTGCGTTGGCAAACAGGCTGTTCCACACATCCTCTGTGCTGGCCAGCACCACCGATACAAACTCAGCGGCGGGGTCGTTGGCGGCGGGCTGGGAGGCTTGGGCAGGTGCCGGACCTGATGAGCCGCCCACCTGGCTAATGAGCGCCAGCGGGTTTTCGCCCAAAACAAACGCAATGATTGCAATCAGAATAAGTCCGCCAAGACCGAGCCTGCCGCCCATGCGGGGCGCGCGTTGCCCCCGGCGGTCTTCTACGTTGGAACTACGGCGTTGATTTTGCCAGCGCATAATACAGAGTGAACGTCAGGTGGAAGTGGGTAAATGAGCGTTCGAGGGAACTCTAACATAAACCGTAGCACGCATCAAAAGCCACACTGAAGCAGCGGGACGTAGCGATCCAGCGTGGCATGGCGGAGAACCTGTCGATGCCAGAAGCCCGCTGCCTCATGCCCGATGGGCGAGCCCGGCGGCGTGGTGGGTGTTTCGCGGGTCGCTTCAGGATTGAAGTCGCGGTTCAGGAATCGGGCAATCTGGTCGGCCAAGGAAGCCCTATGCGCCATCGTTTCGCTACGCATACCAGACGAGGTAGTTAACCAGTCGAGGCGGTCGCGCAGGTTTTGCTGAACCCGGGCCTGTACAGCAGGTGATCCATCGTCACGTGTGGCTACCTGCAGCAAAACATCTGTCCATACCTGTTGCACGAGGCGTTGTAACTCGGCATCGTAGGCATCAGCCGGAGCGCGATCCCACACCTGCGCATCAATACGGTCCAGCACGTCAAAAAGACCGGGCAAGCTGTCCTCAAAATCATGCTGATACATCAGCCTGGCGGCGCGTTGCGGATGGATGAGCAACGACAGCACCATCGAGGCAGCGGTTTCGGCGGGGGCGTAGGGGTCGAACGTCAAGCCGGTATACCCATCGAAAAGCTCGCGGTTGGCACCATAGCCGGGCGGACGCGGCGGGATGTGTTGGCGAGCCGCTTCGGGCAACCGCAACGCCTCGGGTGTGATCGTCGCCAACAACGCATCCAGCGCCGCCGTTTGCGCTTCGGCAGCAATAGGCGAGGGCGGCGCTGCTTGATTGCCCCGCATGGCATAGGAATAATCGACGCCGCCAAGGAGCTTAACGGTGCCTTCCACCTGATACCGATGGCGCAGATACAGGGGCACGAGCACCTCTTCGAGCAGCGCCATCGGACGGTCGGCACGGATGGTGGCGTCACTAAAGTTTGCCAGCGCGACCTCGCGAACCGCCATTTCCCGTTCCAGCGCATCTACCGCATCAGTGCCGTTGTCCCACAGATGCGCCAGCGGATGTGCCCCCCCCGTGGGCCGCGCATCCGAATCAGTGATGTAATACAGCCCGGCGGCGTTCATTTCTTCGAGAATCTGAGCCAAGCCCGCCGCTTCGTCGTCGAGCGGCGTGTAGCCATACCGCACCGCCATGATGTCCCATGCGCCGACGCCCGTCGCATAGGCTTCGCTCAAATCGATATCGCCGTTTGCATCCAGCGTGGCGAGCGGGGCCGGGTAGTCCATCACGGAGGCGCGGTTGTTGACTGAGGCGGCGAAGTTGTGCGCGATACCCAGTGTGTGCCCCACCTCATGCGCTGAAAGCTGGCGGATGCGGGCCAGCGCCATCGCAAGCATTGGGTCGTTGTCTGGTGTAAAGCCATTCGCATTTTCGCCCTCATACGGAGCCAGCAAGCCTTCGGCGAGCAGATAATCTTGGCGCACACGCAGGGAGCCCAGCGACACATGGCCTTTGATGATCTCGCCCGTGCGCGGGTCGGTCACCGCCGAGCCGTAGCTCCAGCCCCGCGTCGAGCGGTGGATCCACTGAATGACGTTATAGCGCACATCCATCGGGTCGGCGTCTTCGGGCAGCATCTCCACGCGGTAGGCATTGCGGAAACCGGCGGCCTCAAATGCCTCGGCCCACCAGCGCGCGCCGTCCAGCAACGCGCTGCGCACCGGCTCCGGCGTACCAGGATCGAGGTAATAGACAATCGGCTCCACCGGATCACACAGCCCATCGGCGTCTGCCGCACCGGCGCACTGCAACCGGTGCCGGTTGATGAAGCGCTGGGTCATGTCCTCGCCAATGGGCACGGCATAATCCTGATAACTCATGCCAAAAAACCCAGAACGCGGATGCAGCACACGCGGCGTATAGCCGGGGCCGGGAAGCTGCACAAACGAATGCCGCACGCGCAACGTGATGGCGTACGGATTGGCGGCAACGCTGCGGACATAGCCACCGGGCGCGCTGCTCGTAAACGTCAGCCGCGCCTCCATCTCGGTGTTCTGTGGGAATGCCTTCGTCATGGGCAGATGCGGCACGCTGCGGCCACCATCCAGCGAGAAGCTGCCCTGCCCGGTTTGCTGAAGCTGCCGCGCCACGCCATGGGCATCACGCACAATAAAGTCGCTTGCGTCCACCAGCACCCGCCCGTCGGTCGCCGCCGCCACCGTAAAGCCCCACACCACCGACGGCGCAAATGCATCCGCTACCGACTGTCGCTCCGCTGCGTTGTCCGTCACCGCCTGATACCGCCGGTTGGGCTCCACGAGCAGCACTTTCGGCCCAACCCGTTCGAAATGCACCACCCGCTCACCGCCCAGTTGCCCCCGATCCAGCCCCACGTCGTTCGACCCCAACCCCGCCGGAAGCGACACGACGTACAAAAAGGCTTCGTCGAAGCGCGGAATCTCCAGCCATATTTTTCCTTCTCCGGCATCCCAATACAGCGGAAAGTAACCGTCTAGCTTTTCAAAGCCATCGGTGTGTGTTTCGATGGTGGGAAGGTCTTGCGCGTGCAGCGCAAGCGGGAGCAGCAGGGCGAAAAGAACGGCAACAAAGCGAGGCATAGATGCAGCAGATTGGTGGAGTTATGGAACGGGGAAGATAGGGGTTGTAATGCGTGAAGCGTAAAACGTGAACTTGTTTCCTGGCGAAGGTGCGCTATGGATCGGGGCAATCAACCTTTCCGCCTCTTCCCCAGCGTCTTCTACGATACGAGCTTTCAAACCTCTCCCTTGAGGGAGGTGGCCGAGCAACGCGAGGTTGGAGGGTGTTCAATGCTTTGGGTTACCCCCCCAGTCGCTACGCGACAGCCTTCTCCAGGGGGTGGTTGTACTATCCTCTGGACAGGACATACAAACCCCTTTCAATTCGTCATCGCGAGGAACAACGTGACGTGGTGATCTCACCCCGTTTGTTGTGCTCTTTCCGATCGGGGTGAGATCACCACAGCTCCTGCGGAGCTTCGTGATGACGCTGAAACGGGCGGTTTGTGTAAGTCATTCAGGTTTACGTTCACCGCTTCGCTTGTGGCACCCTCACGTTTTACGTTTTACGCATCACGTCCCCCTTCGCCGGGCCTTCACACGAACAAACGGTTAATGCCTTGAATTCAGGAATTCTTTGCGATCCCTCCGGGGCGGTACGGGTTGGAGGGGCAGCATCAGCGCAGGGGGCGTGCTATCTTGTGCGCCCTGCCTTGCAGACACCTCTACTTTATCGATAGACGAACCTTCTTTCGGATGGAAGCCAAGACAAAAAATGGTCGGATTGCTCAGGTTGTTGGCCCTGTGGTCGACGCCGAGTTTCCGGCGGATGCCGTGCCTGATATTCTCGACGCCCTGGTCATCAAGCGTGACGGCACGGGCGACCTCGTGCTGGAAGTGCAGCAGCACCTCGGCGAAAACCGCGTCCGCGCCATTGCGATGGACTCGACCGACGGCCTCACGCGGGGCACGGCGGTGATCAACACCGGTCAGGCCATCTCGGTGCCGATTGGTGAAGAGATCCGGGGCCGCCTGTTTAACGTGGTCGGCGAAGCCGTGGACGGCCTGCCGCAGCCCAAAGCCGACGGCCGCCGCGCCATCCACCAGGAACCGCCCGCCTACGACGAACTGGCTTCCTCCATCGAAATGCTCGAAACGGGCATCAAGGTCATCGACCTCGTGCAGCCTGTGCAGCGCGGCGGGAAGGTCGGACTGTTTGGTGGTGCCGGGGTGGGCAAGACGGTGCTCATCCAGGAACTCATCAATAACATTGCCAAGGCCCACGACGGGCTGTCGGTGTTTGCCGGGGTGGGCGAGCGCACCCGCGAAGGCAACGACCTGCTCCGCGAAATGATTGAGGCGGGCGTGGTCACCTACGGCGAGGACTTCAAGCACAGCATGGAAGAAGGCGGCTGGGACCTCGACAAGGTGGACATGGAAAAGGTGAAAGAAAGCAACATCTCGCTCGTCTTCGGGCAGATGAACGAACCGCCTGGCGCCCGTGCCCGCGTGGCGCTCACCGGCCTCGCCATCGCCGAATACTTCCGCGACCTCGGCGGGCGCGACGTGCTGATGTTCATCGACAACATCTTCCGCTTCACGCAGGCGGGTTCCGAGGTGTCGGCCCTCCTCGGGCGTATGCCGAGCGCTGTGGGCTACCAGCCGACGCTCGCCACCGAGATGGGTGAGATGCAGGAACGCATCACCTCGACGAAGAACGGATCCATTACCAGTTTCCAGGCGGTCTACGTCCCCGCGGACGACCTCACCGACCCGGCCCCGGCCACGACCTTTGCCCACCTCGACGCCACGACGGTGCTCTCGCGCCAGATTTCGGCGCTGGGGATCTATCCCGCCATCGACCCGCTCGACTCCACGAGCCGCATCCTCGACCCGAACATCCTCAGCGACGAGCACTACCGCACCGCGCAGGACGTGAAGGTGTTGCTGCAGCGCTACAAGGAACTGCAAGACATCATCGCCATCCTCGGCATGGATGAACTCTCCGACGAAGACAAGCAGGTGGTGGCCCGTGCGCGGCGTGCCCAGCGTTTCATGAGCCAGCCCTTCTTCGTGGCCGAGCAGTTCACCGGCACGCCCGGCAAATACGTCAAGATCGACGACACGATTCGCGGCTTCCGCATGATCCTCGACGGCGAACTGGACCACCTGCCCGAAGGCGCGTTTATGTACAAAGGCGTCATCGAAGAAGTCATCGAAGCAGGCGAGAAAATGCTGGCGGCCGAGGCTGCGTAACCCAGGACCGGATAGCTCATCATGGCCAATACGTTATACGTCGAGATTGTCGCGCCCGACAAGCGCGTGTTTCATGGCGAAGCCGAACGCGTCGGGGCACCGGGCCTGCAAGGCTCGTTTCAAGTGCTCTACAACCACGCCCCGATGATCGCGGCGATGGGTGTCGGCTCGCTGAACGTCATCACCCCCATGGGCGAACGCATCACGTTTGCCATCAGCGGCGGCTTCCTCGAAGTGCTAAACAACACCGTCACCATCCTCGCCGAAACCGCCGAGCCCGCCTCCGACATTGACGTGGAGCGAGCCCGGGCGGCGGAGGAAAGCGCACGCGAACGGCTCCGTGATGCGGGCAACGCCGACGAGCGCAAAAAAGCCGAAGCCGCCCTCGAACGTGCCCGCAACCGTGCCCGCATCGCCATGGGACAGGTGGGGAACTGATGCGTAAAACGTGAAGACGTAAAACGTGAACTTATTCTTCAACGATGGTGCATGGCACCCTCACGTTTCACGTTTTCACGTTTCAAACCTTCCGTCGCTATTTTATGGCGCGGCGGCTATCTTGCCGCTCGTTTGATCGTCGGACGAGGAAGGCTTCGCGCTATGCAACGGTTGTGGCAGACGTGCTGGTTGGTCAGCATCATATGGATTGGAGGGC
>JAUIDY010000125.1 GCA_030428385.1 Rhodothermia bacterium
ACGCGCTCCTCAGCCCAGTACATGTCGCTGGTTGCGTGTGTAGGCTGTACCGAAGCAATCACGCCCTGTGCTGCAAAACGAGGGATGTCTTCCTGTGCCACCACCTGCGCATGCTCGATGCGATGGCGTCCGGCATGCCCCGGTACAGCAGCCATCGCGGATTCGTAGGCATCCAGCACGACGCGGTTGCCCCGGTCACCAATCGCATGTGTATTGACCTGAAACCCACAGGACATCGCCTCCTGAATGTGAACCAAAAACGTATCGGGGTCTTGCTGCAAGAGTCCTTGATTCTCCAAATCGTCGTGGTAGTCGGCCAGCAGCGCTGCGCCCCTGCTTCCAAGGGCACCGTCCATATAAAACTTGACCGACCGGACCGTCAATTTATCCCGGTAGCTGTCAAGCTGTTCTTCTGCACAAAAATGCAGAAATGTGGAGTCCATGTCTCCAACCATGGCATAGACGCGGAGATCAAATTCATCGGCATCCACCGCTCTTTTGTATCGGTTTATCTCCCACTTATCCAGTCCTGCGTCGTGTACGCCGGTGATCCCGGAGCGAAGTGCTTCATGGATGGCCTCTTGGAGCACAAATTCCATCTGCGCCTCCGACGGCTCAGGCACGAGGTCATCGATTAGTTTTTCGGCTTCATCAATAAAAATACCCGTCGGTTCACCCGCTTCATCTCGCACCAACCGTCCCCCCGGAGGGTTGGGCAACGCCCGCAGGCTGTCAAATCCAACGACGTTCATGGCGGCGGTATTGGCCCATGAGGCATGGCCATCAATGCGTTGCAACCAAACAGGACGGTCAGGAAATACCTCATCCAGGTCCGAACGGGTGGGAAATGCGCCCTGATTGTTCTCCCAGTCGTTCTGGTCCCAGCCTCGCCCGAGCAGCCATGCGTTCTCGGGCAACGACTCGGCAAAAGCTTCAAGCACCGACAACACTTCCGCCTTCGATGTAGTCCCTCGCAGGTCCGCTTTTAGTTTGGTTTCTGCGAGTCCTGTGAGGTGGGCATGCGCATCAATAAGGCCCGGAATCACGGTTCGCCCTTCGGCATCCACCCGTCGTGCCTCTGGATACGCAGCGAGAACTTCAGCGTTGGTTCCCACCTGCAAGATCCGGCTGCCTTCGATGGCAAGCGCCTCCGCTTTGGGTTGATCGGGGTTTACGGTATAGATGGTGGCATTGTGAAGGACCCACCGTTCATTGGGTCCGCTTTCATTCGTGGGAGTGCCACATGAGATCAAAAAGCAGACTAGAAGACCGAGGTAGCGCATCGTACTGGGACCAGTGATAGGGAGAGTCCCATGATACGTTTTTTTCCTTCTACTTTTTTGTGGTCGCAGCAGAAGTCGTTAATTCCCTTACTACTTCCACTCCTTGTTCCGGGGTCTCCACGTAATACAAGACGTTACCTACATCAAACTTTTTTAAATAATTACTAACGTGCTCCAGCACGCCGCCCTGCTTTCTGATGACCACAACAGCTTTGGGCTTGGCCCTCAAGAGCTTTAGCCCATAGTAGGAGAAAACACCCACGACATTCGGATCAATGCTACGAATGCGTGTCCGGTCGACAAGCAGTACAAACCCAGGCGGCACTTTCTCAAGAGCCTCTTCAAAGCGTTTCAGGAGGTTGTCCAATTCATCAAGCGTAATATGGCCTGACAACTCAACGCAAAAACGCGGTTCAGAATCGTGTTGCTCGAACTTTACCATGTTGATAACTGTGTTTAGGAGGCACGAGCGATCACCATGGGGATAGATACCCTTCACGGGTGGTGTATTCTATTGTTCCGTTGTTCTGAAAACCGTTTCAAAATTTTTTGTACCCGCAGATTAGGCCCGTCGTTCTACCCACAGCGTAACGGGGCCGTCGTTTACAAGGTGGACGTCCATCATGGCACCAAATTCTCCCGTGGCTACGGGTGTTCCCATCACGTTGCTCAATGCAGAAACAAAGGACGCATACATGGGCTCCGCCTGGGCAGGAGGTGCCGAGTCGATGAACGACGGACGATTTCCCTTACTGGTATTGCCGTAGAGGGTAAACTGCGAAACTACCAGTACCTCGCCCTCAATGTCTTTCACGGAACGATTCATCCGTCCCTCATCATCAGGGAAGATGCGCAGGTTGCTACATTTTCGGACAAGCCAGTCTAACTCGGCATCGGTGTCCTCCCGGTGGACACCCAACAGAATAAGCAGGCCTGGTCCAATGGCTCCTACCTGCCTTCCTTCGATGGACACGGATGCTTCGGAAACACGCTGGACAAGGGCAACCATAGCTTTTAGGTGTGCAGAGCACGAAGTGATTAAAAGGCAGCGATCATTTTTTTTCCGAGCATGCCGTGAGTGGAGTGGATATCACACCCGACGTTTGAGCACGGAAAGAGTGAGGCGAGAGATGCAGATCAACTGTTCAGACGCATCGAGAATTCGAATTTCCCAGACCTGGGTGCTACCCCCCAGGTGTACGGGACGGGCGGTGCCTTCAACTATTCCTTCTTGCACACTCCGCAGATGGTTCGCATTTATCTCGATCCCCACCACAAAAAACCGTTCCAGGTCTACGCAACACGAGCCGGCGGTGCTGCCCAGCGTCTCCGCCAATACCACGGATGCTCCACCATGCAGCAACCCGAGCGGCTGTCGGGTCCGGTGGTCTACCGGCATCGTCGCTTTCAGATAATCCGGGCCTATTTCCGTGAAGGTGATGCCCAGGTGGCTCACCATATTGGCATGTCCCCACTGTGCCAGGCTGTCAAGGGTGATGGGGGTTTTCCAAAGGGCTGGTGCACCAGATTCAGTCTCGGACAAGGATATCAGGGTTCTTGAGGATACAAACCACGCGCTGCCATCCAGTCACGGACCGCCAGACCGGTACCTTGAGGCCACGGCTGCAATGCCTCCGGCAATACATGTTTGAACTCCTCTAATTCATGATTCAGTGTAATAGAGCCGGTTGCCTTAACATGATAGGCAAGGATCAACTGGTTCTTTTTATGAAACGCGTACACACCAATGAGCCCCGCGATCTCGGCGACTAAACCTAGTTCTTCCTGCACTTCCCGCAACACACCCTGCTCCGGTGTTTCCCCACGCTCCAAAAACCCTGTGATCAGGCCAAAAAAATGGGAAGGCCATCCTACCCCGCGTGCAAGAACTACCGCGCCTTCGTGCTCCACCAACGCAGCCACCACCGGCGTGGGATTGTCATAATGAATATGCCCACATGAAGAACACGTCTGACGCTCTCGTTCTCCATCATGCTGCAAATGCAGGGCGGTGGCGCAATGTGGACAATAGGTTACGTTCACGAATGTGGTGGAGGCGTGTTAACATCGGTGGCCTTTTCTTTTCTCCTACGCCAGTACCGTGCAATACCGAACCAACTTAACTCTGGCTGGCCCCATTGGTCGTAGGCAGGCAACAAGGAAGGCGGTAGCCGGTGTTTTAATTCCTGAATTTTGGCAGCATGAAACGCTGCAGCGCGTTCATCGTCATTTCGTCCATCTCCCAACACGTTGGCGACGCCATCTCCCCATGCGTACAGTGTTTGTTGCAATCGATCAAGATGGAGGCGGGCTTGGGGGTGAACTCCAAAATGAGTAAGAAAAAGCTGCGACGGGTGCCATCTCCGAAGGGTGCCGAGGCTTTGGTGCCAGGCTTCCAGGTCAATGTCGGGTGGGGGCGCCATTGGGATAACCACTTCTGTGCCTTCGATGCACATGCCCGCCGTATCACCAACAAACGCAGTCCCTGATTCCCGATCGAGATAGCTTACATGATGAAGCGCATGCCCCGGCGTATAGGCTACATCAATCAGGCGTCCCCCAATGTTCAGGGTTTCTCCCCCGTTTACAATCTGGATCCGGTCGTAGGGTACAGGCAGAACATGTCCCCACAGCGCTTGCGTCGCATCTCCGTGTAGTTTGGTCGATCCTTGTACCAAACGGCGTGGATTGCGTAGATGCATCCCTCCAAAACGGTGCACCACGACGTTCACATGCGGATTTTGCTCAAGGAGGGTACCTGTCACACCGGCATGATCGAGATGAACATGGGTCAGGAGTACGGAATGGACATCGGCCCACGTGTAGCCTTTTTCAGCCAAACCTGTGAGTAAGGCATCCTGCGTTGATGCCGGACCCGGATCAATTACGATTAATCCGGCACTGCTCTCCAAAACTGCTGTGGCAATAAGGGCGGGCACTCCCTGAAACAGGAGGTCAATGTAGCAGCTACGCGATCCGAACTCCGTCACCCGGCGCATAACTTCGGCTAGGAGGCCTCAGAGGAAACGCGGTAGGCTTTCGTAATCACCACTGCTTCCTCGGGCACATCCCGATACATCCCTACATTCCCGGTAGACACCGCCGCTATTTTGTCGACGACGTCCAATCCATCAACCACTTGTGCAAAAACGGCATAGCCAAAATCACGAGTACCGTGATCCAGAAAGACGTTATCGGTGAGGTTGATGAAAAACTGGGAGGTGGCGCTATGTACCGCCTGCGTTCGCGCCATCGAGAGCGAGCCCCTGGTGTTTTTCAGCCCGTTGTCTGCCTCGTTCTGGATAGCCGGACGGGTTTCTTTGGAGTCCATTGCGGGAGTAAGCCCGCCGCCCTGAATCACAAAGCCCGGAATGACCCGGTGGAAAATAGTACCTGCGTAAAAACCATCATCTACATACTGCAGGAAGTTGGCAACCGTCTGGGGGGCCTCCTTCTCAAATAGCTCAAGGGTGATGGAGCCAAGGGTGGTTTCAAAAACGACCATGCTTCTGGTTTCTTGGGTGGAAAGGGAGCGGAAGGTACGAGCCGACTGTGGCATTTTCCACGCCGTTGACGCTTCGGACTTCCTTCTCTCTCCTTTTTCGCACGGTCTTTCTGAAATGGAGAAGCTGAATTTAGGCTCCTTTCATTGCCGCTGACAGATGGGCCTTGTTTACGGTATCAAAAGAACGGGTTGCGAGAATATGCCCGTGTCGGTTTGCAACCGATACACGTACCATCCGGGAGGCAACCCATCTGCTTCGAAAAGCGCAGTGTGTGGCCCGGCGGCTTGCATCTGGTGTACCAGTGTTTTTACGGAGCGCCCCAGCATGTCATACACCTCCAAACGCACCAGAGCCGGACTATCCAAAGAATAGGTGAGGGTTGTTCGTTCGCGAAATGGATTGGGGTAGCTTGGCTCCAGACGTGCTGAAAACTGGGGAACCGTCTCTGTATCTACGGAATCGCTAGCGTTGTCGAAGAAAAAGAGCAGGTCGTCCACTTCATCCGTGCCGGTCAGGTCAAGATCGCCATCGTTATCGCGGTCGTGCAAGATGGCACACGAAGCCCCGCCCGAGGCACTCAGCGTACGCGGGTTGATGAAAGTGCCATTTCCTGCATTTTCGTAGAGGGTCCAGTTGGCGCTTTGATAGTTGCTGGTCACAAAGTCCAGGTCGCCATCGCCATCCAGGTCGCCCACGTCCATCGCCACCGGGAAGGCCCCTGTGGCATAGGTTACGGCCTCAAGTAGGCCGCCAGTGCCATCACTGAGGAGAACGGCGGCGTTATGGCCCGTCGAGTTGCCCGATACCACATCAGCAAATCCATCGCCATTCAGATCACCTGCTGCGATCATCCAGGGCCTGCCCTGCACCGCCTTACGATCAGACACGACGAGTCCGCCTTCGCCATCACCAAGGAGCAATAGAATTTCTTCACTTGCATACGCTCCTATAAAAACGTCCATGATCCCATCGCCGTTGGCATCGGCCACGGCCGCTGCTGTTTCTTGCTCGGTTCCGGGCTCCATCATAATGGGAGCCGCCATCGTTCCATCGCCTTGGTTCATAAACAGGGCCATGTTACTTCCCTGTCGGTGGGTGGTCACGATGTCGTCATGTCCATCGCCGTCCAGATCCAACACTCCTACACCACGCACCCCATTGTCGGCAAAATATACCTGCGGGGCCTCGAACCCACCCTGTCCGTCCCCCATCAGCACCGTAAGCTGACGTCCATGCGCCGCTGCCACCACGAGGTCAATGGCGCCGTCGCCGTTAAAGTCGGCGCCTTCGTTGGGACTAGGAAACGACTCATTCGGCAGCGCATACTCGGTGTAATTCTGATAGTCACCCGCGCCATCGTTGAGAAACACCCGAAGGTGATGGGCCTGCTCATTGATCACTGTCAGGTCACTCCACCCATCGCGGTTCAAGTCGCCCGCATAGGCCCCATACACCTGAATCCATTCATCCCCTGGACCGCGGGCTGTAAACCGACGCGATTCGGTTAGCGCCAGCGAGGCGGGTGCAGTGCGAACCCAATAATTCCACGCATACCCTTTGGCTAAGGGGACCCCTCCGCTGGTGATCGCCCGCGAGAGTGACACCGTCACCCACTCCCCTGCAAACAGGGGCCGATCTGGCGTAAACCGGACTTCGGCTCCCGTTACCGTGAGGGTCCCGGTAGCCACTCCGGACCACCGCCCAAATACGCGCACCGACTGTGGGGATACGGAGGATGCATCTACCGATTGGTTAAAATGAATAAGAATGGATGCATCTGCTGCCGCTGCGATCGTGTTCGGGGTCGGTGATACCTGGACTACCTGCGGCTGCGCACTTAGAGCAGACACCCAAAAAAAGGAATATACCAGCAATACCACGCGCATGAATCCATGGGGTTGGATGAGGCAAAGGATGAGCATACCGGGAACCCGTGTCCCAAAAAAGGCAAAAGGGAAGCCGCATACTATTGACCATAAGACGTAGCGAGGGCCTCCAGTTCATGTTCGAACCAGGCGGCAGACCGCCAACGTCCTCGCAGCATTACCCCAACGCGGGCATCACGTACATGCACCACTTCTTCTAGCGGGTTCTCGTCCAGCAGGATTAAGTCGGCCCGGCTTCCTATCGTGATGGTGCCAAAGATGTCGGACGCCCCCACAAAGGCAGCAGCATTTGCAGTCCCAGCACGGAGAGCTTCATAGGGAGTTAATCCTGCTTCTACCATATTCACCAGTTCGTCGTGGATGGAAAAGCCAGGCTGCATAAAGCCAAACCCCGCATCGGTACCCAGTAACAACCGCCCCCCCGCTTCCTGTACTGCCCGCAACACGATGCCTACATTTGCCTCCACCCGTTCTGCGGTAGCGGGCGGTATCCCTTGGTGAAAACCGCTGCTGAACCGGGCACGCATACTGGGAGAGACATACCGGTAGTGTGGGCTCCGTATGATGTCAACCCGCTGATTGGTACTCAACGCCCCCACAGTAATCGTTGGAGTGTGCCACGTTCCGGCTGCGGCAGTGAGCTGCGCCAGTTGATTAACCGTGTTCAGGTCTAGCGTGCCCGTCGCCGAGCGGTTGTTAGATGCAGCCAGCATATACCCGATGAAGTGCTCGATATCAACCTGTCCAGCCGCCACTACCTGTTGCAAACCGACGAGCGTAGGCACATGCCCGATGACCGGAATCCCTTGCGCGGCCGCTTCCTCCATGATGGCTGCGTACACCTCGGGCGCGAGCAGGTTATACACCTTGATAAAGTCGTACCCTTTGTTTGCATATTCCTCCACCAGTGCCCGCCCTTGTTCGGTCGTCTGCACCGCCGGGGTATTGTGAAGGCCACCGGGACCATCCATGCCTGGACCAGCGACATACATATAGGGCCCGAACCGATTGCTTTCATTCACGCCCAAACTCTCCCGGAGGGTCAGGTCATTGTTAAACGACCACATCTCCCGTATCGTGGTGACGCCATTGGCCACATACACGATATGATCCTTTCGGGCTTCGGCGCTGATGTCATTTAAATGCACATGCATGTCGGCCAGCCCAGGCATCAGGTATCGTACGCCATCGCCTTCGATGACGGCCCATCCGTCAGGTATTACGACTGCATCGACGGGGCCAAGCTCTACGATCTGCTTGTTTTGCACCAAGACGGTTTGGTGCTCTAACACGCGCTCTGCATCCATCGGGATCACATGGACATCAACAAAGGCAACCTGATCGTCCACCTGCTCAGGGACCGGCGTTCGGACCGGTTCCTGCACGTCTTCTTCTGCCTCTTGCGGCAGGTCGGTGGTGTTCGTGTCGCAGGCAGCCCAACCGACTAATCCAATTAGCATCCCCAGCCACAAGAATCGCCCTGTTCGGTTTCGCATTCTCTTTCGGTTCCGTGGGTGCATGATCGATTCAAGGTGCTGAGACATTGTCCCTTATTTTACCAGCATCATATTTCGTGTACGTTGATGCCCTTCTCCTTGCAAGCGGTAGATATACATACCGGATGAAACGGCCTGCCCCTCATTGTCTACGCCTTCCCAAACCACATCCTGAACCCCCTCCGGACGAAATCCATCAACCAGAGTACGAATGAGGCGACCTTGTATATCATAAATGGCCAAGGTGATGGACTGGGCCCGATCCAGTTCATACCGGATTGCTGTTACCGGATTAAACGGGTTGGGATAATTCGGAGCCAGGTCAAACCCCTCCGGTCGATCGCTAGTGCGTTCGTGGCTTGTGGGAGCGCCGCCGTTCACCCCGGTGACCATGCGTACAACAATAGGGTTGAGCACATCAAAGTTACTACCCGTAATAGGTACCGCATCGTTAAACACCAGGGTATCCCCCGTCACGGTGGCCGAGATGCCGTTGGGTAACGAAAGCGAGGCCTGCAAGGCCGGTCCATCTGCTTTGCCTCGAACACCGGTCCCCGCTATCAACGTTTGCCCGCCATTGAGGCGGACCTCAAATATTCGATTTCCGCTCCGATCCACTACATACAATTTGCCATTGGCGTAGGTGAGGTGGCCATTGTTTCCTCCCGTGATACGTGTTACCGTACTCACCTGCCCATCGGGACTGATCCGTAAAACCAGCCCTGTGCCCCCACTGAAATTGCACGTATACAGGTTGTCGTTTTCATCCACTGTCAACCCATTGGGGCAATTAAGCCCCCCTCCGGATGCGAACAGTTCAGAGCCCCCGCTAGGCGTCACGCGGCGGATGGTGTTGTTTCCGCAATTTGCTACAAACACCTCCCCTTTTGAGTTGATGGCAACCCCCACCGGTCCGCTGTGGCCTGTCGAAAAGGTAGAAACCGTCCCATCCGGTGTTATTTTGCTTATCACTCCCAGGGCAATGTTCGACTGGTACAGATTTCCTTCTGCGTCAATGGTGTTTCCTGACGCTCCAGACAAACCAGTTGCAAAGAGGGTAGCTTCCCCATCAAAGCCCACCCGGTAGATGTTTGTCCCTTGTGCCGGACTCAAGTTGTCGCCATAGTCCGCCACATAAATAAACCCGTCGGGACCCACCGAAACGCCCCCACTGGCCCGAAGTGACCCGGTGAGTGTCTCCACCACCTGCCCGCTCGCCATCCCCGTGGCTATCATCAGCAATCCAATAACAAGGATACCTTTCCGAAGCATGCTTTGCCTCTTTCTTTTACCTAGATTGTCTAGGTAAAATGAGAAGAGACCGTCCGTTGTTCAAGGTAAAACAGCGTACACCAGCACATGGCTTACGCGGGCTGACTCACGAGCTCTCTGCGCCACACTACTACCCCCCAAACCACGCCCATGCACAGGGCACTGCCGACAACATGGCTCGGTTCGAGATGTGTGGTCATGCTGATGAGGGGAAAATGAATATGAGACACCCCCCATGCTCCAAAGCCACCCAAAACCAACCCACTAAGGATCACCACAAGCGACAAGCGAAGGGTATTGGGTTTGGGGTCAGTCGGAATGGCTAGCAAGCGGCTCAACCCCACACTTGCGACGGCAAGGGCAAGCAGAGCCAACAACCCGGTCATACCGCCAATCAAACGAACGAAGGAGGTCGACTGGTTAATGTGGGCTTCGGCAGAAATCGTTTCGCCATAGGGAATTGTTGGGTTGAGTTGTTGCAGGGTGCGTTGCACCGAACCAGCAACCGCGCTCACCTCATTGGCGGCACGGACAACCAGCGTCATCGTGGCCGGACCACCAAACTGCCAGTATGAACGATAGACGATGGGCTCAACCTCGTGATGAGGACCATGAGGCGGTATGTTGCCCACCACCCCGATGACGGTTTTGGGGTGGGTATCTTCTTTGAATACCATCTGCGCTCCAACCGGATTTTGTCCGAGCCAATACCGTTCGGCCATCGCCTGGTTAATCACCACTACGTGAGGCGCCCGGCTATGATCGGAAGCCTCAAAGCCCCGCCCCTGGATTACGGGTAACTCCATCACGTGCAAATAATCCGTGCCAACGACGCTAAAATGCACACTTTCATCCCCCATTGAGGCTTCGCGACCCACAATCTTGAAAGTCGGCTCCCAATAGCTACCTGTCATCGGGAAAGCATGGGTGAAGCTGGCACCCGCCACCCCCGGCACGGCTTCGACTTCTTCGAACAGTGTGCCAAAAAAACGATGCCGGTCGGCGGGGTCCTCAAACGAGGTGGCTGGGATGGAGATCGTGAAGAGGTTCGTTGGATTATATCCCACCCCGGCCATCCAGCCCCGCACCGATAAATGAAGCGGGACCGAAGCCAGGAGCAACAGGACAAACGCAACCGCCACTTCCATACTTACGAGCCCGGCTGCCAACCGAAACCGCCGCATAGACCAGACGGCTTGAAGCCGGTCATTGCGAAGGCGTATCAGCCAAGGGGCAAGCCCCAACATCAACCCGACTACCAGCGCCATGCTACCTAAAAAAACCATCACGCGTGCATCCGTTCGGGCATCAAACAACCGTTCAAAGTCCCCCATCAGCGGGGTCGCCAGCACTTCTGCCCCCAGGCGTGCCAAGGGTAGCGCCAGCAGAAGCGCCAGGCCCGCGACTAGCAACCCTTCCAGATGGCTTTCAATTCGCACCTGCCGCATCGATAGCGCACCACCAGCGGCCTCGAATCGTTCGGTCCATCGTTCTTTCGCTTCCGTCACCTGATGCTGAAGCCCATGCACCACCGCTAACAGCAGCAACAAACTTACCAAGGAGAGTACCCCAAGCAAAGGTGCCCGCACCGGGGACGCATACACTTCATTAATGGGGCGTAAGGTAACCTGCCAACCAGCGTAGTCTGGTGATGTATCGGATTCCTCGAAAAGGCTGTGCTGCGCCAGGGCACCCTCCGCCTCGGCGCGTGTCACCCCCTCACGGAGCCGCATACTGGTGAGGTATAACCGTTCGTGGTCGGTCTCTTCTCCTGAAATGTGGAGCGGCGTAAAAAGCGCCGTATCATAATACATGGGGACGGAAGCCGGGATCACCCCCACGATGGTGTGTGCAACCCCATTGATTAATATTTTTTTCCCCAATACCTCCCGGCTTCGATCAAAACGCCGTTCCCATAAGCCTTCGCTGATTACCGTAACGGTCTGCGCGGTCGCTTCTTCTTCGCTCGGATCAAAAACGCGACCCAACACCGGCTCGGCTCCAAACATATAAAAGTAATTGCCCGACACCCGCTTCACCAAGCCCGCCTCGGTCCACGCTTCACCCTGGATATGGACCGACTGATATCGAGCGATGGAAATGTGCTCGATCAGGTCGCTCAGGTTCCGCCAGGCCAGAAAATCCCGCATCGACGAATCACTGGTCCACTGGTCAGATGCGGCATGATGCCACCAAACAGTGGCACGGGTAGCGGTGTCGTGAAAGGGAACCGGTACCCGAAACAAGGCCGCATTCACCAGCAAAAAGGCCGCTCCGACCGCACCAAAGGTGAAGGTCAAGAACAGCACCGTTTGAAGCACCTGCCCTACCACACGCACGGGGTGTCGGGTTTGCACCCGCACACACTCAGCCGCAATAGCCTCTACATTGCCGAACTGCTGCTCGGCTGCGCGTCGTGCTTCTTGTATCGATAGTCCAGCCGCCACAAGGTCTTCCATCCGCATTTCCAAATGGAAACGCAATTCTTCCTGTACTTCCTCTTCCCACTTGCGCCGAGCACGGGGGAGTCTGGGACGCGGTATGGACGATAGGCCCGCCATGCCTCAGCCTCGCTGCGTGGATAGGCCCAACACTTTGCTGGTGGCTTCACTCAACCGCTGCCACATCGAGCGTTCTGCTTTTAATTGCTTCCGTCCGGCACCGGTGAGGCGGTAATATTTTGCGCGGCGGTTGTTTTCCGAAGTACCCCATTCCGCTTCAATCCAACCCCGCCGTTCCATGCGATGGAGGGCGGGATACAACGAGCCCTCTTCAACACGCAACACTTCCTCGGACACCTGCTGAATACGCCGCACAATGGCGTAGCCATGCATGGGGCCCTGTGATAACGTCTGCAATATGAGCACGTCGAGGGTGCCCTGAAGGAGTTCTAAACGGTCCTTTGCCATGAGGAAACAGGTTGGTGTGGGAATGTGCGAGAATCTACCTCCCCTCCCCTTGTACGTCAAGGGCAAACCGTGCCCACAAAAAAAGCACCTCCTCGTTTTGAGAAGGTGCTTGTTATTGCCCTGATATACGTCCTAGGCGCTTTTGGCCCAATGTGTCGGCGTTGTATCTCCGGTATTGCTAAAGCGCCCCAGCGCATGGTCATAGTCATGCATCCAGGAGGCGGGATAGGCACGGCTCAGACGACGCACGATCAATTCTTGCGGAAGGTCCTGGTCGGCATGGTCTTCGGCCACATAGGTAAGCTGTACTTCCGCATCATGGGGACGGGGCATGAAGGCCCGGGCCTCATCCGAAGCCAATGTGTGCAAGTTGATGCACCCGCGCGGGCTAAACAGGTCCGCATCCCATTTCGACGCCAGGTGCAAGGCATCGTGAATCCGATACATCAGGTCTTCGCCGCGAAAGCGATAGAGCACGTCGAGGTACCCCGTCCCAAGCACCAGCGCATCACGGTAGTGCAGGGTTTCGGCGTCCACTTTGGGATCCAGGTTGCCAATTTCAAAACCGATCCGCCGTGACCCCGCTTCCACCACAAAATCAATCCACGCATTGGAGCAAGCGGTGGTCACCTTAACCTGGTACTGCAATCCGATGATGGGCTGCAGGTACTTTACCAGATGCCAGGCAAACTCGTCTTCTAATGGACGCTCATACGGCGGGTCGTAAAACAGCGAGGGTTCGACGAGTAAATGATCGGGGCCATTGTCTACCAATAGACGAGGAGCCGCGCCCGTGGATGTATGTTCAGTGTAGGTATGTTCAAGCATAATATCACCTCTTTGCGAGGGAGTTGGAGGAAACGCACTCCTAAGCTACACATACAGGGTGCCAGCCGTGTGTCACAGGGTGGCAAGAAAAAATTCTAGCTCGAAAAAAGACTGCGGCATGCGTCCACACTATTTCCACGGAGCATTCCGTTGTCAATAAAGAACTGCGCTCCTTAACCCTTGGAGGCCCCCCATGCGCTCGGTGTTTGTAATCCTCATCCTTGCTGGCTCGATTTGCATCAGCCAACCTGCCTCCGCGCAGGGACTCATCGTCGATGATACATTTCGAAGGGCTCCGTTGGAACTGCAGACGCACACGGTAGACGCCAGCCTCGATGAACGGCTGGGGGTGGTAACCGTGGCGCATACCTTTCACAACCCGGGTCGGGCCACGGTGGAGGGCACCTTCCTTTTCCCCCTTCCTCCCGACGCCCAAATCTCTCGTTTTTCGATGACCTTAGAGGGCAAAGAAATGACGGGGGAATTATTGGACGCGGATGAGGCGCGGCGCATCTACGAAGCCATCGTCCGGCGCAATATCGACCCGGCGCTGCTGGAGTGGGTGGATTACCGTACGTTTCGTGCCCGCATCTTTCCCATCCCTCCCGGGGCCTCTCGCACGATCACGTTGCGGTATGACACTACGTTGCCTCAAGACGGACAAACCGTAACGTTTCGCTACCCCTTGCAAGGAAACGTCGCTTCTCGAAATGTAGGTGGACGTCCGCAACCCACCATGCCGCCAACGTGGGAGGAGGAGCGGGTGCATTCCCGCGTGACCATGCAAACCGTGATCAAGGTTTCCCTTCAATCAATGACAGGGGTCAAAAACGTCTTCTCGCCGTCACATCCCATCGAAACGCAGCGCCCCAACGGTCGCAAAGCAGAGGTGACGTTTGAGGCCTCCGAGGTGCTCGACGGAAAAGATTTTGTACTCACCTACCGGCTTGACCCCAACGAGGTGGGCGCTGCGTTGCTACCCCATCGTCCATATCGGGACCTGCCCGGATATTTTATGTTGCTGCTTGATCCTCCCTCTGATGAACGTCCCAGCCGCTTGGCCCCACAGGACATTGTATTCGTGCTTGACACATCGGGAAGTATGAGTGGAGAGAAAATGGCGCAGGCACAGGATGCCTTGCGGTACTGCTTGTCACATCTCGGGGCAAACGACCGGTTTGGGGTGGTGGCTTTCAGCAGCGACCTGGACGTTTTTCGCCAAGATCTTCGCCCAGCATCTACACACGAAGACGCCTTGTATTTTGTGGATCAACTCGAAGCCCGTGGGGGCACCAATATTCACGCAGCCTTGCTCAAAGCCGCCCAACTGCTCGAAGACAGTGAACGTGGGCTGGTGCTTTTTCTGACCGATGGCCTTCCCTCGGTGGGCACGACCGATGAAGAAAAAATCCGAACGGATGTGGCCGAGGCCCTGTCAGCAAACACCCGGCTGTTTGCCTTTGGGGTTGGCTACGATGTGAACACCCGCCTGCTGGATGGCCTCGCCGACGAACGAGGCACGTTCGCCGATTATATCTCTCCGGATGAAAAGATCGACGCGCGCATTGCCTCTTTTTTCGACAAGGTGCGTCATCCGGTGCTCACAGACGTTTCGCTCGATTTTGACGGTGGCCGTGTGTACGCCCTCGCACCCAACGCCTTGCCTGACCTGTACAAAGGCAGCCAACTTATACTCGCCGGACGGTATCGCCAACCGGGCCAAACGCACCTGACCCTCCGAGGAACTCTGGACGGTCAATCCATTCGACGTACGTATCGTTTCACGTTACCCGAAACCCAACGGGAGCAAGCCTTTGTTGGACGGTTATGGGCAACGCGTCGGGTAGGTTATTTGCTGGATCAGATTCGCTTGCATGGCGAAAACGTAGAGTTAAAACAGGAAGTCATTGCCCTGGCTAAAGAATTCGGGCTCGTCACGCCCTACACATCGTATCTGGTGCAGGAAGAAGAATTTGCGGATGCGCGTCCGAACGAAAGCAACGGCCTGCGTTCGTTGTCGCTGGATTCGTTTCGTGCGGGCATGGATGCCACCTCCGGTGAATCGGCAGTGGCCGCGAGCCGACAAATCCGTGCCTACAAAGAAGCCGACACACCCTCACCTGCTTCGCCTACGGGCCGCGCCATCATTGATGGGCGCACCATGCAGCAAACACAGAACGGCACCTGGCTCGATACGGACATGCCAGCCAATGCTACCCTCATTCAAGTTGCCTTTGGGTCCGAAGGCTATTTTGCGCTATTACGCGCATTCCCCGAAGCCCGCGCTTTTTCACGCCTGGGCGCTTCCATAACGTTTACGCTCCACGGTCGATGGATTCAGATTGGCGATGACGGCCACGAGACCACCGACGAAGCGGCGTGGCGACGGTTGCTGCAATAAGCACACGAAGCCGTGGCGTACCCGCTGGATGGGTCGTAGATTGCGCGATGTTTCTGTTGACGCCACGCCCCATGCCTCGGCTTCTTTTCTGGCTTGCCCTTTTCCTGTGCCCCCATCTTGCGGAGGCACAAGGCTTCAACACGTTTAACGGGCGCAACCATCCAGAGCTAGACTGGCAGGTCGCCGAAACCGCCCATTTTGAGATCATGTATCCGGCCCACCTGGCCGGAATCGAGGTAGAGGCCGCTCCGATCGCCGAGGCCAGCTATGCCGCTCTTTCAGCCAACCTCAACGTCTCGTTTGACGAAAAAATTCGGCTCTACCTCTCAGACGAAGACGAAATCGTAAATGGCTTTGCGGTGCCGTTGGGCAGCGGCTATACCCACATCTGGGTGCACGCAAACGCTGGGCAAGAAATCTGGACCGGGCGCGAGAAATGGCTGCGCAAAGTAATTGCCCACGAGTTGGCCCACATTTTCCACTATCGGGCCGTCTCAACGAAACCACCCTGGCTCAACGTGCTGTTTGGCAACCCGCTGCCTCGTTTCTGGACCGAAGGGTTGGCGCAGTACCAAACCGAAGCGTGGGATGCGCAGCGGGGCGACCGGTGGTTGCGGATGGCAGTCCTCGATGATCAGTTGGCATACAATGACGGACGTTCGCTGTGGAACGGGCGGTTGCTTTATGCCTCCGGCAATGCCCAGGTACGCTATTTCGCCCAGCAGTACGGAGACTCCACCCTCGCCCGCCTCTTCGCCCACCGGGGCACGGCGCGGGCGATCCGAGAGTTCGTGGCGATCTACACGGGCGCCGCCGTGCGCATCGACTTCCTGCCGCCCGCGGGCCACCCTTCGCCGCTGGGCTCCGTGGTCGGGGTGGACGAGAACGGCGTGTATGACTACGAGCTCCCGATCGGCCAATGGGAGCTGGTCGTGCCGGGCATCGCGGGGGCCCGGCCGGAACGGCGGCGAATCTCGCGGGGCAGTCAC
>JAUIDY010000126.1 GCA_030428385.1 Rhodothermia bacterium
GAGTAGGGCCTAGATGGATGGTAGAAATCCCGGCTCTGGAAGCCTTGATGAGCCGGGATTTTTAATTGTCGTCAGACTGGAGTTCTAATTGTCGTCAATCACTCAACACAAGAAATTATCCTGGCGATCGTCTAAAGCAGCAGATGCGAAGCGAGTTTCTTCAAGCTCTGTCAAGATTTACTGACGTCGCGATCCTATCAAAGAAGCTGCAGGCCTTAGACTTGAGTGGTCTAAACGAAACGCAATACGAAGCTGTTAAAGAACTGATCCAAGCTTTAAAAGAAGACCATAGTGAGCCGGAAGGAACCAATTAAGGCTAACATTACAGACTCTTCATACCTACCTTCCTCAAGAGCATTACCCCGATACTCGTCTCTTAAACAACGTGCTGAAGACTAATACTATATCTACCTACACCAGTAAGGTCATTAAAGCCAGTGCACTCCTAGCGGATACAAAGACTTTGTTGGCCCACTGGGATACTTCTGAGGATGCATTGGTCAATTTGCAACGGATGCGGGAGAGCAACATCTTTGGGAAGGCTTCCCGAGGACGAGTTGAAGATATTCTGGCCATATTCAGACAACGTTACCTGAGCGAACCGGATGTCGTTAATGGACTGGTCTATCTCGTAAGAGGGAGACTTGCTGCGTCCGTGCTTGACAAGATTCTATTCTTCCACACCGTTCAAAATGACCTGTTGCTTTATGACTTTGTGGTAGAGGTATTAGCCCCGTATCGACACAAGGGAAAACTGGAGATCACAACGGAGGACGTGCGGATAATAATTGCAAAGTGGGTGGACGAGGGAAGAACAACGAGCGAATGGTCTGAATACACACAGCACCGTGTAGCGCAAGGAATACTAGCCACCCTTCGTGATTTTGGCATTTTAGAGGGAGCTGCTAATAAGCGTCTTGCACCAACCTATCTTCCTCTTGCTTGCTTTGTCTACGTTGCCTTTTATCTTAGGAAATTCCAACCATCAGGAGATCGCCTAGCCAAACACCCAGCTTGGCAGCTTTTCTTCCTTTCCCCCAATGTAGTGGAACGCTTCTTCGTTGAAGCGCAGCAGCACCACCTGCTTGATTATCACGCCGCTGGAAGCATCATACGCATCGATTTTCCGGCAGACACACTTTCTGAATACGCAGATGTTATCCTTAAAAGACTGCCTTGATTTACTTGAGAGTGATATTAATGCGCAACCTCCCAGGTTTAGTGTTCATCAGGACCTTCCGTTTGCCATTTTGCGCTACAATCCTCAAAATGAATGGGAGTTACGCCGACAAGTAAAACTTCTAGCGACTCGGCTTGAGGAGAATGGAAAGCGTGTTCACCAATTCATGCTGTCAACCTTACTCTGGGAGGCCATTGAGGAGACAGAGGGTATTGAGGAAGTGGCTGCTTTGGAACAAGCCTTTGGCTTCGATGCAGCCCAAGAACAGGTGACCATGTATCTTAAAGATCGAGACTGGAGCCCCTTACCTGATATGATTTGCAATAGGATGAAGGAACTGGATCCTGAACAAGACATCGTCTTTTTGCTTCGAGCAGGAGCGATGGCTCCTTACATCTACTACATGTCGAGCTTGCTTGATGAGATGAAAGGACGCACACCCGTACCCGCCATTCTTTTTTACCCTGGCACCTTAGAGGGCACCACGGGACTACGGTTTATGGACATGCCTATGCGGGAAGCACCATTGGGCAATTACCGCGTTAAGATTTACGGATAGCATAGATATGAGAACCATTGGTGCGCTTCTGGAGCGTGATCTAAGTCAACCCATTGAGGAGATTATTCAGGTTGATCAGGCTGATGAGCAGACTGTCTATACGGAACTGACGGAATATATCGCGACTGATAGCATTCGAGGCCAGTACCGTGATCTTCTTAAGGCCATTGCGGAAGGGCCTGCTGAACCGCGTGAGGGCATCGGCGTCTGGATTTCTGGCTTCTTTGGCTCGGGTAAGTCTTCCTTTGCCAAAAACCTCGGCTATGCACTTGAAAACCCGACCGTGCAAGGTCGAAAAGCTGCAGACCTGTTTAAGGATGCTCTCAGTGATGGTGAGATTGCGGGATTTGTGGATCTGATCGACGCCCGTTTTCCGACGGACGCGATCATGTTTGATATCTCTAAGGGGTCAGAAGTACGTCGCGGGGATGAGAAAATTGCTGAGGTCGTCTATCGCGCCGTGTTGAAGGAACTAGGCTATGCCCTTGATTACGATGTGGCGGAGCTTGAAATCGAGTTGGAGCAGCGCGGTGAGTTGGAGTTGTTCGAGGAACTTGCTCCAAAAATCACCAACCGTCAATGGACAATTGCTCGGAAGGGTGCACGAAAGCTCAACTACGCGTCGGCCATTCTTCATAGGATGAACCCATCGATATTTCCAGAGGCAGATTCGTGGGCCAAGACGGTGAAGACAGGAGGAAGCTCGCTAACGGTTGAAGTGATCGTGGATCGTATCTTTGACCTCTTTGCAATACGCCGGCCAGGTCAGGCCCTCGTGTTCATTATCGATGAGGTGGGACAATATGTGGCACGTAGTGCAGAGAAAATAGAAGATCTACGTGCGCTTGTTGAACAAATAGGCAAGGTTGGTAAAAACCGGGTACAGAGGAAAGAAGCCGTTGCACCAACCTGGTTCGTGGTGACTTCCCAGGAGCGGCTCGACGAGGTGGTTGCCGCTATCGATTCTAAACGCGTAGAACTGGCCAAACTCCAGGACCGCTTTCGTCATCGAGTCGATATGTCGCCTGCAGACATTCGAGAAGTGGCTACGCGCCGTGTATTGAACAAAAAAGCAGCGGCCCTTCCCATTTTAAAGAAGTTGTTTCAGGAATCGCAAGGCAAACTCAATGCTGCCTTGCGCTTGGAGCGAAACGCTGTACAAGCCGACATTGACCAGGAAGCGTTCGTTGATTTCTATCCCTATCCACCGCACTTCGTCGGCCTCTCCATCGACATCATGTCGGGCATACGCTTACAGCCAGGCGCACCAAAGCATTTGGGCGGTAGCAACCGGACGATCATCAAGCAAGCCTACGAGATGCTTGTCAGTCCCAAGACCCGCCTAGCCGAGGCATCAGTTGGAACGCTCGTTACACTCGATAAGGTTTTTGACCTCGTTGAAGGCAATCTACGGACGGAAAAACGCAACGACATTCAGAGGATCACGGACTCCTTTGGTGCTGCCAGTATGGCGGTGCGAGTTGCCAAAGTGCTTGTGCTGTTAGAGTTCGTGCGCAACCTGCCACGTACCGAAAGCAACATTGCGGCGTGTCTCATTGACACAGTAGGCCAACCCAAGCCACAGCAGGACGTGGAAGGTGCTCTGCAGGCGCTAGAGGCCCAACAGTTCGTGCGTAATACGGAAGAGGGATGGAAGCTCCAAACAGACCAGGAGAAGAGTTGGGACACCGAACGCCGCCAATATCTTGACCCGCGTCCCCGAGATCGCAACGAGATTATTCGCGAGGCGTTAGGCAACATCTTCTCAGAGCCACAGCTGCGTGCGTTCCGCTATAAAAACATCAAGACGTTTCATGTGGGACTTCGAGTTGACGGCGTAGCGATCACCAAGGAAGGGCAGATTCCTCTTTCCATTGTTACCGCCGACGACCCGAATGCATTGACTGACAAGGTCAATGAGATTCGTACGGAGAGCCGTTCCCAGCAGAACCAGAACGAGGTTTACTGGGCATTTGCAGTCACGCCCGAGGTAGATAATCTCGTCGCAGAAGTGCATGCTTCAAGGCAGATGGTCGCAGCCTACGATCAACTCCGTGCCCAGAATAAAATATCAGGCGAGGAAGCAGCCTTACTCGAAGCTGAGAAGCGGCGTGGCGATCAACTACAACGCCGCCTTCGGGATAAAATGGAAGATGCTCTCCGCGATGGATCAGGTGCCTTCCGAGGGGTAGTGAAAGCGGCTGCCGACCTGGGGGATGCACTTGATGCTGTCTTCAAAGGTCTCTTTGCCCTGGTCGTCCCCGACCTCTATGCCAAGTTGGAGATGGGGAGCAGGAACGTGAAAGGTAATGAGGCGGAAGAGTTGCTGAAGGCTGCCAACCTCAATGCACTGCCACAGGTTTTCTACGAAGGAACGAAAGGACTTAGTCTGGTAGTCAAGGAATCAGGTGGAAAACATGTCCTGAATCCATCGGCTGAAATTGCCCGGGAAGTCCTGAGCTATCTCGAAGCGCAGCACAGCTACGGAAACAAGGTAACGGGCAAGTACCTGGACCAGCACTTCCAGGGGATTGGCTACGGATGGGACCGTGACATCTTGCTGCTCGTGCTGGCTGTACTCCTGCGTGCGGGATCCATCGAGGTGGGCTATCAGGGACGTCGCTTCCGCAGTCATGCAGATCCGCAAGCCCGCGTGCCTCTCACAAACACACCCGCTTTCCGGAGCGCTTCCTTTGCGCCACGCGAATCTATCGACCTGAAGACGCTTATCGCAGCTGTACGACGCTATGAAGAGATCACTGGGGAAGAGGTTGAGGTCGAAGAAGGAGCCATTGCCAATGCTTTCAAGAAGGTGGCTGACGAGGAAATAAAGCTCCTGCTACCCGTTGCCGCCTCGGTCTCTGCCAATGCCCTGCCTGTTGGGGACGTGCTAGAGGAATACCGCCGGGTGCTTGACGATGTGCAAACGGCTCCTTCCGACGACTGTGTGCGCATTTTGGCCGGCGAAGGCAAATCTTTTATGGAGCTGCGTAGCCGCGTACGTCGCATTCGCGAAGCAGTGAATAATCATGGGGCCGATACGGTGCAGAATGCACGTCGGGCGCTTCGGGAAATGTGGCCTGCGCTAGATCAGCGTGGTGCCGATGAGGAGCTTTCTGAACAAGCCGAGGCACTGCGCAGTCTCCTTAAGAAAGATACACTCTTTGAGGAACTTGCCGACCTACGAACCTACACGGAGGCAATTACCGAGGCGTATCAAGAACGCTATGTGGCATTGCATGAACAGCGGTTCGATGCCTATGAAGCAGCAATAGACGAGGTAAAGGGGCGATCAGAGTGGCAACTCATCCCCGAGAGCATGACAGATGATGTGTTGGCTCCCTTGCAAACGCGCCTCTGCCAGAAGGAATTAGAACTTACATCAGAGGACACACGCTGCCAGCACTGCCGTGCTACGCTCAGCCAAATGGAATCGGATCTGGCTGCGGTGACGGGGCTGCGTGCACAGGTTATTGCACGCGTGCAGGAACTCACGAGTGCAGAGGATGACGCTCCTATTGAGCGGGTACGTGTGATGACATTCTTTACCGAAACGCTTGACTCGGAAGAATCTGTTGACGCTTCCCTACAACGGTTACGAGAGCACTTGCTGAAACTGCTCGATGCCGGTGCCCGCATTATTATCGAATAGTTATCGCGGAAAGCATTGTTATGGTTGATAGCCCTCTCATAAGTCCAAAGCAAGGACTACGCGACAATATCCGACCAGCAAAGCTCCTGCTGCGCGTCTACAGCCTGCTGGAGAACGATGAGGTGCATACAAAGGGTGATATGGTTGCCCAGCTACGTACGCTTGTAAGAGCCACAGATGAAGAAGAATTGCTGCTTGTTTACAACGAACTCTTCCTCGGTCTCATTCGTGAATCAGCCCAAGTACCCCGTGGTGACCTCAAACGCTCAACACTCGAAAACTTGTTACGGCAGGCAGTAGTCGCGGCTTGTACAACACTCGACTCGTATCTCCCATCGCTCTTGCGGGTAAATCTGCCTACCGTCATCCGAGCCCGTGGGCGTGACTTTTTTCCACAAGATCAAACTGTTCGGGATTTTCTCAGCGACCTTCGCTTCGATTTGTCTACTATTATGCGGCTCATTGATGACCCAGAAGGTGCCCCACGGTTTATTGCTGATAAAATTATCGGACATACAAACTATCAGTATCTCAGTTCTAAAAAGGGAGTCCATGTGGTCGGGGCTCTGCTTACACTTGCTAAACCTTGGGATGATATTGCTGATCATCTGCAGCGCGACAAGAAAGAATTAACTGCGACACTTGATCAAACCGTCAAGCGTCGCAACGACATTGTTCATCGCGCAGATCGACCTCAAACCGATCCGACGGCAGACATACAAACCATTGGGTTTGCCTGGACGCGGCAAGCCGTAGACGTGATCGAGCACATCTGCTTTGCCTTGGATGAATTAGTGGGGAAACAAATGGCTGCATTACACCCAACTGCTGCGCAACCTGAAGCCGCAACTCCTGTCCCCTCATAATTATGGATCAAGACGTACGCAATACCCTCCGCTCCATTGTCACCCAGTGCCGCAAGCTCCTGGAGGAGGCCGTAGCAGATCGGCTGGAAGGTGGCTTCGGCATTCATCGTGAGGGTACGGTGGAGGCCGAGGATAGCCTGGTTCTGACGGAAGAGGAGCGAACGTATCGCACGCAACTGCTCGTTCATCTCCAGCACATTCGGGCTGCGGGTTTTTCTGCGAAACAAGCTGCCGACCAACTCATCCGCGAGGTGGCGTTCACGCATCTCAACCGGCTCTGTGCCTTTAAGCTGATGGAGAAGCGTGGGCTCATCCGCGACGCGGTGAGCCAGAGTTTGAAGTCGAAAGGGTTCCTGTTCTACCTGGCCGACCATGAGGATGATTATGCGCGACATCAGCGAGGCGAGCAGGATGTAGCGTATCGCCATTTTCTGCTCTGGCTGGCCCGGCAGCATGCCGCCGATGTGCCGGCCCTGTTTGCCGAAGACGACCCGGCCAACCGCCTCTTCCCCAAACAGCGCGACCTCGATGCGGTGCTGGAACGGCTCAACGATGTGCGCCTCGATGGGATCTGGGAGAGCGATGAGACCATCGGCTGGATCTACCAGTATTTCACGCCCAAAGAACTCCGCGAGCAGGCCCGCAAGGAAAGCTCCGCGCCACGTAACAGCTACGAACTGGCCTTTCGCAACCAGTTCTACACGCCCCGCTACGTCGTAGAATTTCTGGTCGATAACACGTTGGGGCGGATCTGGTATGAGATGCGGAAGGGAAAAACGGACCTAGCAACGCGCTGTGCATACCTCGTCCGCCGCCCCAACGAGGTGTTCCTGGACGAAGGAGCCATTGCGCCCGACACAGCCGACGACGATGCAGTATATGTGCCGCACCGCCCGAAGAAAGACCCGCGTAGCCTGCGCATCCTCGACCCGGCGAGCGGCAGTGGGCACTTCCTGCTCTATGCCTTCGACCTGCTGCTCACGATCTACGAGGAAGCCTATGCCGACCCGGAGCTTAGCCCGGTGTTGCAGCGTGATTTTCCCGAGGTGGCAGCGTTTCGTGCCGCTGTGCCGGGACTCATCCTTGCGAACAACCTTCATGGCATCGACATCGACCGACGGGCGACGCAGATTGCGGCGCTGGCGCTCTGGTTGCGGGCGCAGCGGGCGTACCAGGACCTTGGACTGAAGCCGAAAGACCGGCCCGCCATTACCCGCGCTGGCATCGTCTGCGCCGAGCCGATGCCGGGCGAGGCGACGCTGCTTGATGAGTTTGTGGCCGACCTGAACCCGCCGCTTCTGGGCCAACTCGTCCGGGCGGTGTTCCAAGAGATGAAGCTGGCCAGCGAAGCCGGAGCGCTATTGAAGGTGGAGCAGGCGCTGACCAAAGCCATCCACAAAGCCCGTGAGCAATGGAAAGAGCAGCCCCGCGAGGAGCAACTGGAGATTTTTGCCGAGAACGTCCGGCCCAAGCAGGCTGACCTGTTTGACCTTTCGGGCATCTCGAACCTTGGCTTTTGGGCAGAGGCTGAGCAGCGCGTACTCGAAACGCTCGACGCCTATGCCCAGCATGCCGCCGCTGCCGACCGTCTCAGCCGCCGCCTCTTTGCCGACGATGCCGCCCAGGGCTTTGCCTTCATCGACCTGTTGCAGAAGAAGTTCGACGTGGTGCTGATGAATCCGCCCTTTGGGGCTGCCAGCAAACCCTCCAAGGCGTATGTGGACAAAAGCTACCCGCGCACCAAGAACGACGTGTATGCCGCGTTCGTGGAACGGGGGCTGGGGCTTTTGCACCGGCGCGGGCACCTCGGAGCCATCACCAGCCGGACGGGCTTTTTCCTGTCGTCATTCCAGAAGTGGCGCGAGGAAGTGTTGCTGGAAGACGCCCGCCCCACCGTTTTCGCTGACCTCGGGCATGGCGTGCTCGATGCAGCGATGGTTGAAACTGCCGCCTATTGCCTGGAAGCCGCATGAGTGAAACGATCTTTTTCCGCGCCATTGAAGCCGACGACCGTGCCGCTGCCTTGCGCGATGCGGTGGCGGGGCTACAGGACGGAGGAGCCGACGACAACACGTTCACGGCTGCACCAGAGTCCTTTGCCAAAGTGCCCGGCTCGCCGTTCGCGTACTGGGTAGGCGAAAAAGTGCAGCAGCTTTTCGTGGATTTGCCACCCTTTGAAGGCGACAGGCGTACGGCGAAACAAGGACTAGCAACAGCGGATGATTTTCGTTTCGTGCGGCTAGCGTGGGAAGTCGCAGTCGAAAAAGTCCTCAATGGGCAAATCGGACCGCATGAGGGCAAGACAGAGAAGTTTCAGGAATGGTGCCGCCATCAAACGCGCAAGGGTACTCGGTGGGTAGGCTTTGCAAAAGGAGGAGCATATTCACCTTTCTATGCTGATATTCATTTAGTGATAGATTGGGAGAACGACGGGGAGAGGATTCGCGCTTTTGAGCGTGCCTATATTCGCAATGATCCTATGTATTTCGTTTCAGGTTTGACTTGGCCACGTAGAACTACAAGTGGTGTGAGCTTTCGGAATTATCCAGTAGGAAGCATTTTTGCTGATAAAGGACCTGTTATATTCCTCGAAGATGCCGGACGCTGGCTCGGGCTTGTTCAATCATCAGCATTCGAATCAATCCTTGGTGTTCAACTTGCCGCAGCCGATGCTGCTGCTCGTTCCTACGAAGTCGGCGTTGTTCAGCGCACGCCCGTTCCTGAAATACCAGAAGTAGAAGGGCAACTTCTTGGCACACTCGCCCGCGAAGCCATAGACCTGAAACGTGGTCTCGACACGGCAAACGCCACCAGCCACGTCTTCCAGCTTCCTGCCCTGCTTCAGACTGAAGGCACCACCGTCGCCGAACGCCTCGCATCCCGCGCCCAACACATCGCCGACACCCAGTCCCGCCTCGACGACATCCAGGCCGAGATCGACGACATCGCTTATCGCCTCTACGGCCTCTCCGACGATGACCGCCGCGCCCTCGAAACCGCCCTCAACCCCTCTACCGATGAGGAAACCAGCGGTGCAGAAGAGGACGACGAAGACGTTGATATTGAGGAGGTGCTCGACCCGGCAGCACTCGCGCATCACCTCCTCAGCTATGCCCTCGGGGCCATCTTCGGCCGCTTCGACCTGCGCTACGCCACGGGCAAATGCACCTTCCCCGCCTTGCCCGACCCCTTTGCCCCGTTGCCCGTCTGCGCCCCCGGCATGCTCCAGGGCGACGATGGCTTACCCCTGCGCGAAGCCCCCGACGGCTACCCGCTCACCATCGACGCCGACGGCCTGCTCGTGGACGACCCCGACCACACCGACGACCTGCTCCGTCGACTGCGCGACGTCTTTGCTCTCCTCTTCGACAAGCCCGACGCCATCGAGCGCGAACTCTGCGACCTCCTAGGCGAAAAAGACTTACGCAACTACTTCCGCAAGATCAGCGGCTTCTTCAACGACCACGTCCGCCGCTACTCCAAGAGCCGCCGCAAAGCCCCGATCTACTGGCTCTTGCAGTCGGCCAAGAAGAACTACGCCGTCTGGCTCTACTACCCACGCTACGACGCCGACACGCTGGCGAAAATCCTGGAGTTCTATGTCATCCCGCGCATCAACCGCCAGATGGCCCACGCCGATGACCTCCGGCAGAAACGCCAGGCCGCAGGCACCTCGGGCAGCAAAGCGAAACAGCTAGAGAAGAGGCTCGACGACGCTGAGGCGCTCCTCTCCGAGTTGCAGGACTTCCACGACGCTCTCAATCGGGTCGCCGCCCTCAACCTCGTCCCGGACCACGACGACGGTGCGGTGCTCAACGCCGCCCCGCTACGCGAACTCATGCCGTGGAGGGAGGCGACGAAATACTGGAAGAAGCTGCTCAAGGGCGACTACGAATGGTCCAGCATCCACCAGCAACTGAAAGACAACGGTGCAATCTGATGAACCTTGAGGGCAGACGCATCTGGCAGGTCGCCGCCGGCGACACCAACCGCAGCTATGGACAGCTCTTTACCGATTGGAATGTCATCGCCATTGGTCCCGGCAGCTATGGTCCCTGGCCCGACTGTGCTGAGAAAATGCGCAACGACGGCTGGACTGCACGCAAGGTCGGAGACATCCGCCGCTTCTACGAGATCGCAGACGGCGACATCGTGGTGCTGCGTATAGGCACCAATATCATCCTCGCCGTAGGCATCGCCGAGGGTCCACCAAGCCACACCGAAGCCTTCGGCGACGTGGATGGCTGGGACCTCCAGCACGTACGCCGTGTGCGCTGGCTCTGGCACGGCTTTCATCAGTTTCCCAACGCGTACACCCTGGATTGGGGACAAACGATTACGCCCGGCCTTAAGCCTGCCGCCGAGGAATGGCTGAAGGCCCTCGACCTGACCGAGCCGACTAACCCCTCACCACTTCCTGCCCTACCGTCTCCATCACCGGAAATCAACGCCGAGGAACTGGATGCATACTTTGCCGACGACGGTTGCGATACCGAGACCATCCACCGCCTAGCCCAAGCGCGTGCCCATGTGGTCAGCCGCCATGCATGGTACAACAAGGTGAAGCACGAGCCCTCGGAGTACGAAACCATTGCTTACCTCGTCCTCCCATTGCTCAAAGCCCTAGGCTGGCCAGAAACTCATACGGCCATCGAATGGTGCCGCATCGACGTCGCCCTCTTTGACACTACCATTGATGCGTCGGACACATTGCGTCATGATGCCAACCTAGTCGCTGCCATCGAAGTTAAGCGCCTGAACTACTCGTGCCTTACTGCAAAAGATCAGGCTGCCACCTACGCCCAGCAAGCAGGCCGCGAAGATTGCCAGCGCCTCATCGTCACCGATGGTCTCCGCTACGCCGTCCACGTTCGGGACGAAGATGGTCAATTCTCGTACTATCCAACCGCTTATCTCAACCTTGCCCGCTTGCGCGATCAGTATCCCATCATGAAGTGCCAGGGTGCCCGTACTGCCTTACGGCTAATGAGGCCGGAGTGGGGAAAAAGCAGAGCTGTTCGGTAGCTAGCAAAGCCATTCAAGCCATTTCGAGCAGCGCCTCGGCGGTTTTGCTATCGGTGCAGAGGATGTCAATAGCAGGGTGACGCTTCTTCAAGAAGTAATAGATGGCATGGGTTTTATACCGCTTGCCCCCAGCAACCACCGCCAGCGTCTTGATCTGATTGAGTTCATCGAGACTGACGCACATTAATCGGGCATTTACGGTTGCAATCTTCTGCTTCAGGTCATCCACAATCGACTTGTCCAGCTTCTTTCCGTACACGGTTGGGTCGAGAAACACGAGCCGGTTGCACACATCACCTACGGGACTAACCCCCAGTTCATCCTTTGCCTTATTGACTGCTTCAAGCAGTTGTCTCACTTCCTCCTGAATTGGGGTGAGTTGAAAATCACTATCTACCCGATTCAGTCGATGTCCTCCATCTAAAGCGCCAATTCCGACAAGGCCAACTTCTGGCGTATTCTTATCCCAAACTTTGGGCGCTAGGAAGTGATCGTGACCTGCGAGATGTTTTTCTGGCGTTTCATCGCCCCCCATGACAAGCGGTAGGTTTAATCGGAAGATGTTTTCTTGCCGCACGTTAAGAGCGCCTGCGAGAAGAGAAGCGACATCATCCGCGTCCAGGCTTAGGTGTTTCTCACGCCCGCTGGTATCCCAAACGGGCGTATTCATGCGACCCGATATAGAAAGTATCTTTGAATCCACAAGGTTCAACATATCCTGGTAGTCCATCCGCACCACCATCTCCTCCATCGAGCGGGCGGTATAAAATGCCCCTCGCCCCCCACCAACAGAGACAAGAGGAGGCTTCGTGACAGCGAGAAGCTTCATGAGCTTCTTGGCCAACTCCTTGCCTAATACCTGGTGCACTCTGTCATCCTCTGCCCGAATCATGGCCAGATCGCTAGCTTCCGGATTGTACTCGCAATCAACAACGATTACATCTGGCACCTTAAAGCAACTCATGATCTCTTCCTCAAGCGTACCATTCCTGGTGCCTTCAGGAGGAAGGTCCGAGTATTCAATGTGGAACAGCTTGTTCTGACGCGCAAAATCAATCAGACGTGAGACTTCGCTCGCATAGGTAAGCTTGAGCTCTTCCTTAACATCCTTCGCAGCCATTCCTCTCTCATAGCGCAACCGGACAGCCTCCTTCGCTAGGTCCGCCTTTCTAAGAGATGGCGAGGTTTCTTCGGGCTGGCTCGAAGAAACCTCAGGATCTGCACTTTCTACCATGATCGCCTCTCATTGTATTGGAAAGACACGGTGCTTATTTGAACATCGACCTTGTTCGTGTGTTTTTAAGGCGATGCATTTCAGAGAATTATTTCTCCCACTCTCATTAGTATAAGATTATCCATCGTATGAAACCTATGAAGGCTATTCCTTAAGGAGGAATTCGGCACTATTTTCGATAAACTATTATTTTTCCGAAATAAAGAGGGTGTACCACCCTTGATTTTGATCATACTAATTTATTATAGTGTTCATACACGAGTCATTTGACGCTCATATGAGCATTGACTGTAGTCGTGATACGCATGGCATTGCTATTGTCCCACTCGAAAAAGGAGCAAGCTATGAGCATCTCAGACTGGATTGCCTCACTCTCTCTGTTTTTCAAGCTAGCCAGCTTCAGTACAGATCGTCTTCGAGCTGTTACAGATGCACGTGCACACCTACTTAGGATTGAAGATGGACTTTCTCCTCACTTCCAATCCCTTCATGTTTCCAAGGAGCTTGTGCTACGCCTTGTTTCTCAGTACGTCGATGTTGTTCTCACAAGAGAGCTAGCTTTCTCCGACTCGAACGCCGATTCTGTTGTGAACAGGGCTAGGTTGAAAACCAATCAACTGATCCAGGAATGGCGTTTTCGGACTGACATACCTGAGGAATACATTGACCTCTGTGCCGAACTAGCCTGGGCGTGCTATAGAGATCAGGTCCTTACAGGAATTGAAGATTTATTTGGCACCCGCTGGTCTTTACTCCATAATTATGTCTTTGACATCACGGTCTTGCGTAAAGCAATTGACCAAAAACGAAGCCTAGTAACCCTAAACGTTGAGCGAATGCTAAAGGCAATTCGTGAAGGCAAGCCGCTGTCTCCATGTAAAGCACGGGAGCCTATGATCCAGTGCCTTTCAAAACTGAAAAAGGTGAGTCGGAACTTGGCAGAAGCCATTGCAGATAGTTCAATAGAACAAACACAGGTATTCGTCAGAAAGTTAGTTACTCTAGAAAAACAGACAGCACGCCTGATACCGGATGATATTGTTTGTGAACGGAGTTTCTATGTATTCAAAGATGAGTTACTCACGCGATTGCAGGATCACTACAAGGGAACTAAGATATTGACATAGTTGAACTACCAACTATGTCAAAACGCTGATTCTGAAATCAACAAGGCACTGTACCTCAGAGCGAAGCCCTGGCTTTGAACTACAGTGCCTTGCCTCGTTTTTATTTTAGTGTTCCCTTGTTTTCTATAATAAAACCCACAATCTTACGGTTGTATTAAAGCACAGTATCATAAGCTTGCATGGAACATTCTCATATTACACGTGCAGGCCGCTACGTAAAACAGCCCTCGGGCTATCGAGCGTTCATCCCGGCCCCGCTGCCTCCGAATCCACCCATTGTACTTGATCCAGGCCTACTGCGCCTGCTCTCAAAAGCCGACAGGGCGCTCGGCCGCCTCGATGGTGTCACCTCCACCCTGCCCAATCCAGAGCTATTCGTGGCGATGTACGTGCGCCAGGAAGCCGTTCTCAGCTCTCAGATCGAAGGCACACAAAGTACCCTGGAAGATGTCCTGGAATTTGAAGTAGACGCCAGCGGACGCGATCATCCCAAAGACGTCGCAGAGGTTGTCAACTACATTGATGCCATGCGACACGGTCTGGAGCGACTGGAGGAGCTTCCGCTGAGCCTGCGTCTTTTGCGCGAGATACACGCCCGATTGTTACAAGGCGTCCGTGGCCAGCACCGAACGCCGGGAGAGTTTCGCAAGAATCAGAACTGGATTGGTCCAACTGGAAGCACACTTCATACAGCTACCTTTATACCTCCGCCGGTACCGGAAATGCGCGACGCCCTCGGGAAGCTCGAACGTTTTCTCCACGATACCGACACGCATCCAGACCTCATCCATTGTGCGCTGGCACACGCCCAATTTGAGACCATTCACCCCTTTCTCGATGGCAACGGGCGGGTAGGACGCCTTCTCGTGACTTTCTTGCTCTGTGAGCGAGAGATTCTGCAGCAACCTTTGCTCTACATCAGTCACTATCTCAAAGCACACCGTCTCGAATACTACGACCGCCTCACGGCCATTCGTCATCAAGGTGACTGGGAAGGCTGGTTAAGATTCTTCCTGCGCGGCATCTTTGAGGTCAGCCAAGGTGCAACAAAGACTGCAAGGGCCATCCTTACCCTTCGCGACGAGCACCGCCAACTGATTTCGGATGTGCTCGGGAATACAACCAACGGATTGCACCTGCTAGACTTCTTGTTCCGCCGACCTCTTGTAACCGTACGCATGGTAGAAGAGGAGTTGAACAGTTCTTACGTGACCGCTAACAAACTCGTCACGCAATTTGAAGAGCTCGGGTTGCTAAACGAAACAACCGGATTTCAACGCAACCGCCGCTACCGTTATGAGCCATACCTTCGGCTCTTTGAATCCTACATGCCTGTCTCCGTCCCCGTTGATGACGATGATGTTCAGGCCACCGAAAGTGAAGATCCAACGTCGTGACTATGGGTGTTGTAACCGACTATCTTTTTAGCCTCCTAGATAAACAAGTTGAGCATCATGGCCTCGTCGTCTGGTATGATCCAGAGAAAGATTATGCTGCGGCTTTGCAGGAATTGCAGACCCGTTTCGCGGAGCATGGCATCGCCTATGCAGCGTATAACGGTAGCTTCTTTGCCCTACGCCACACTGTCGAACCTCATCTTCTGGGCCTGGAGCCACCGCGTCTCATCGTTTATGTGCCCTTAAGCCAGACAGATACCGACAGTGCTCTGGTAGAGTTGGAATGCGCAGGTGTGGTGGTTCAGCCCGGCCAGCAACCACCCACGCGTAACACGCGACTTGCAATTGTTGGCCGCAACGCCCTCACCGAGGTGCTAGGTGAGGAAATGGCATCCAAGATTGAGAAGCAGATCGAGCAGGGAAAACTCTCCCTAGCTGACCTGGATGCTATCGCAGACAAAGGAGGCGAAATCACTGAGGGGGTGACGACGGTCATCTTTGGTTCAGGAAACCCCCAAGAGGTGGCTCTGCTCTTCCTTAAGAGCGATTCTTTCGACCAGGATTTGCTAGACAAGAATGCTCTGCCAGAACTAGCATTGCTTCTGCGCTCTGCCTTCGGAGCAGATCTTCCAAACGATGGGGCTCCCTCGACACAACGTCGCCGGTTTGCACGATACATACTTGCCAGCGACCTCGTGCACCACCTTGATGGCGCAGTCCCAGAAGCTCTCCAATCTGTTCCTATAGCTTCCAACGAGCGGATGCGCAAGGCTTGTGCACACCTCGCCCGTGACTGGCGACTACACCTTGATCTTCGTGCCAGCTATGCGGAACAGGCTCAGTTCATCGAGAAAGAGTTGAGCATCGAACAACTCGACGTGTCGCTAGAACAAACTGCCACCCCTGATACATTCCTCGTCCTCGAACGCAACCTACAGCTAAAGGTCATTGAGGCCCTGCTAAGCCGAGAAGATCCAAAGATTCTTGCTCTTGCCCAGCAACGTCAATCCCACTTTTGGGCGGGGCTGCGCGGCGAGGTTCAGGCTGAGTGGGCGCTGATCGAAACCTCTGGCTTAGTGCTTCAGGAGGCAAGTCGCATCGAAAGAGAGCTTAAGGCTGCCAAACTTGATGCGACTCATCTCTTTCAGGCATATGTCGAAGGAGAAGCCCCGTGGTGCCTACTCGACACGCACCACCGGCACATGGAACGTCGCCATCATGAGCTAGACCTTTCGTTCAACAATCGGCATCAAGCCCTCCAGAAGCTCATCGCACGCAGCCGAAGTCGTTACATGGAAGTCGTTGCTATGTTGGCTGAACGTTTCTCAGAAGCCTATCAGCGGGCTGATTTTCAACTCGACAATACGGTTCGGCAAACTGAAATATACGACCGATATGTCCGACCAATTCTT
>JAUIDY010000127.1 GCA_030428385.1 Rhodothermia bacterium
TAGGGAGAGCAATCCCAATATAAATACCCTTGTCCCCCACTCAATTATTCCTCACCCAGGTTCCATTGAACCACGGCATCAAGCGGTTTTCGCTCTAAATCGGGGACGGTGGCATCGTCAGCGGGAAAACCTATGGGAAAAAGGATATAGGGACGTTCATGAGCGGGACGACGCAGAATGTTATTGAGGAATCGCATGGGGCTCGGCGTGTGCGTAAGTGTTGCTAGTCCCATCTGATGGATGGCCGATATGAACATTCCACATGCGATGCCACAGCTTTCCTGCACATAGTAGTTTTTAATTTTTTCGCCTTGCACCCCCACTCCATAGTTCTCCGCAAAACAGACCACTATCCAGGGTACAATTTCCAAAAACGGCTTTTGCCAATCGGTACCAATCGGTGCCAACGCCTCTAACCATTCATCCGACATGCGCCCATGGTAACTTTCCCGTTCTTCCTCCTCGGCGGCTTCCCGAATTTGTCGCTTCAACACGGGGTCAGAAACTGCAACGAAACGCCACGGCTGCCGGTGGGCACCGCTTGGGGCCGTGCTGGCTGTTTGTATGGCCCGCTCTATCAGCACGCGGGGGACCGGCTCGTCACTAAAGAATCGAACCGACCTCCGTCGATCCATGAGTTCGTAGAAAGCTTCGGCTCGTGCCATCATATCGGCAAGGGCAAGACGCTCGAAGTATAGGGGCTGGGGTTGATAGGGCGACAAGGTCATCGGTTTTAGTTCAATTTCGTTGGGATAGGATGCTTGTTTTTAAGCAGATAATACCCTATCTCAAGGGCGCTAAGGTCTTCCTGATTTTTGCACCGATATGAGTACGGAGGATACCTTTCTTACAAGGGACGGCACACGACTCGCTCGGCGATCATGGCTCCCCACTTCTACCCCGCGGGTACTTGTTGTCCTCCTTCACGGATACGCCGACCATTGTGGCCGATACCGTCATCTTGGGGTGCACCTCAACGCCCACGGCGCAGCTGTGCATTCATATGATCATCGAGGTCATGGACGTTCGGAAGGACGTCGTGCCTATGTCCGTTCGTTCGATGCGTATGTAGAAGACTTGAGCTTTTTTATTCAATTCGTTCGTTCCGAGCACAACGATTTGCCATTGTACTTGTTCGGACACAGCATGGGGGCCGCCATAGCCCTATTGTATGCCCTCCAACAACCACCAGGTCTGTCGGGTTTAATTCTATCAAGTCCCTCGGTTCGGGTCGGCGAGAACCAATTTCCTTTGCTTCAAAAATTTGCGGGCTTCCTCGGGAAAACGGTACCCTTTCTTCCTACCATCAAGGTCGACCGGACGTTAATTTCAAAAGATCCTGCTGTGGTCTCGGAAGCACAACAGGACCCGCTCAATTTCCATGGGGGCATGCCCGCCCGCACAGGGGCTGAAATTCTCAAGGCGTCTCGTCAAATACGAAGCACCATGCACCAGCTAACCGTCCCGATGTTGATCATCCACGGTACGGACGACCAGCTTACGGAGCCACAAGGAAGTGTTGAGCTTTATGAAACGGCCGCCTCTGAAGACAAAACCCTGGCTCTTTTCCCTGGACTCAGCCATGAAACCTTTAATGAACCTGAGAAACGGCGGGTTCTTCTCGAGATCTCAGGATGGATCAACGAACACACGGAATAACATTCGTTTCTAGCAGCACAGTTCGAACTTTCAATTATTGGAAGCGCTTTGTTTTTTCTTGGGAGAATCGCTCATTCTTTTTATTGATTTAACCATTCATACGGATCCTGGCAAGTTGCACATGTGTGAAATGTTTTTATTTTAACAGCCCACCTTGGTTGTTTCACACCCTTTTCCCACCACATTCCATGAGATATCGCATTGATCAGGCGATCAAGGCGATGACGCTTGGAGCAGGCGTCGTTGGCCTTCTCTTGTTTATCGTTTTCAAAATGCTCTGACTTGGGTACCAAGTGTCATCGAGGATACCCCAGATATAACGCGCGATGCTTCATTCATCGCGCGTTTTTTTGTTTTCCAGCCATTCTTTTGCTAGAAGAAGGGCGGCTAGGTGGATTCCATGTAGAATGGCACCTCCGCGTGCTTTTTCTTTTAACATGGAAATTCCCATTCGAATGACCTGCATTTCTTCTTGAGCATCCAGGTTCTGTTCAGCCACTTTTTTGGCATTCTTTGCGGCAAAACAGTACACGAAGTTGTTTTGCCGGTGGGGATCCTGTGCCACGCGTCCAAGAAAAAGCCAGTCGCCAGAGACATATCCGGTCTCTTCAAGGAGTTCTCTCTGGGCAGCAGCAAGCGGCATTTCACCCTCATCTATTACACCTGCCGGAAGCTCCAGGCTAGCTTCGCCAACGCCATGTCGATATTGGCGAACCAGAACTGCCTCCTCCTCTTCAGACAAACACACAATGCAAACCCAATCGGGATATTCGAGTACGTAGAATTCGTCTATTTCTGTACCGTTGGGAAGCTGCACCTTGTCAACGCGAACGTTGATCCATGGGCGACGAAGAATATATTTCTGGGCCAAGGTGGTCCAGGCTTTCATGTTCTCCTTTCTGTTGATTCGATGGGGACAAAACAGGGCAATATAGGATTTCTGGTGTGCTCAAATATGATAACCGTTTCGAGATGAGCAACTTCGGAACGAGTGGAAAAATTATTCAGGTTGAGTTCCAACAAATGATTGGCATCGGGCACCATGACATGAAGTAAAAAATCATTCACGCCTCCTGTGTGATAGACCGCATGGACTTCCGGGAGCCCCTGTGCATGCACCTTAAACGCATCCAGGGTCTCTCTCGAATGATGATTTAGTCTGATGGAAATAAGGGCCTGGAGATGAATCCCTAATACTTCTGGATCCACGGCAGCGTGATACCCTGTAAAAACCCTAGCTTCCTCAAGTGCACGCATGCGTTCCAAACAGGTTGACGGGGCGAGCCCCACCCGGCTTGCAAGTTCTTTGTTTGACAGCCGCGCATTCTTCTGCATCAAGCGAATGATCTTCGCAAAAGTTCGGTCTAATTGCCTAAAGACCCTCATTTATCGAATTCTTTTCGGTGAACTACGGTTTCTCGGGAAGATAATACTATTATTCCTCTTGTTCTTCCAACAATTAACGTTGCTGGGGTGAACTATTCGTCCGATTTCGTTCACGCTCAAATGCCACTTGTATGTTAGATTCCGTCTCTCTTCCAGCCCCTCCTTCCACGTCTGAATCCGATTTTTTGCCGATAAACGGCACGGACTACATCGAATTTTATGTGGGCAATGCATGGCAAGCCGCCCATTATTATGCCAATGCGTTCGGGTTCGAAGTCGTAGGCTATCGCGGCTTGGAGACGGGTTCACGCCACGAGACCAGTTATCTGGTTGTACAGGATAAAATCAGGTTTGTCCTCACCTCGGCCTTGACGCCTGATTCCCCTGTTGCAGCGCATCATCAAAAACATGGGGATGGAATCCGGGATATCGCACTCTGGGTCGATGATGCAACCTCTGCTTTTGAAGAAACGGTACGGCGCGGGGCGCGCCCTGTTCACAATCCAGAAGTGTTAGAAGACGAACACGGTCAGATTGTCCGCGCCTCGATCGCCACGTATGGAGACACCATCCATACTTTTGTTGAGCGAAAGGCATACTCCGGTCTTTTTATGCCAGGATTCAGGCCCTGGACAAACGAATTCTGGCATCCGGCTCCGATCGGACTACGGTATGTAGACCATTGTGTTGGCAATGTGGGCCTCGGTGAAATGAACCAATACGTCAATTTTTATGGCGATGTGCTTGGTTTCAAAAATCTCATTTCATTCGACGACAAGGATATTTCCACTGAATACACCGCCTTGATGTCAAAGGTGATGTCGAACGGAAACGGGCGAATCAAATTCCCCATCAATGAGCCGGCCGCAGGAAAGAAGAAAAGCCAGGTCGAAGAATATCTTGATTTCTACCATGGTCCCGGCGTACAGCATGTGGCCCTCGCCACCGACGATATTCTACGCACGGTAAACGAGCTTCGAAATCGCGGGGTGTCATTCCTTCATGTACCTACCACCTACTACGATGTCCTTCAGGAACGGGTTGGCACCATCGACGAGCCGGTAGACGAGCTTGCAGACCTAGGCATCTTGGTCGACCGCGATCCCGATGGTTATCTCTTGCAGATTTTTACAAAACCTGTGCAAGATCGCCCTACGGTTTTTTATGAGATTATCCAGCGAAAAGGCGCCCGTTCTTTCGGAAAAGGCAACTTCAAAGCCCTGTTCGAAGCCATCGAACGTGAACAAGCACAGCGAGGGACGCTTTAAACACCTCTTCGGCCCCGATCCTCTTTGACCAGATCCATTTCGATTGTCTTATGCCTGCTCATTATGTCCGTATTGGTCAAGTGCCGCACAAGCGTCATACCCAGTTTCGTAAACCAGATGGCTCACTTTATGCTGAAGAGGTGGTCGGTGCCGAGGGGTTTAGCGGAGCATCATCGATCTGCTATCACCTCCACCCTCCCACCCTGGTAGACCGAATCGAGGAGCCGATCCCTTTTAGGGTTGAATATGCGGACAAAGACTTTCTGAGGCATCGCCATGTGAAAGGATTCGACGTTCCCTCGGGAGGCGATTGGTTGAGTGGACGCCAATATTTGATGGGCAACAGCGATGTAAGGCTTGCACTTTGTCGGCCCACTGAGGCGATGAACTTTTTTTATAAAAACGCCTCCTGTGACGAGTTGATCTATGTGCACGAAGGCGAAGGTACCCTCGAAAGTATTTTAGGGAACGTGTCCTTCACGAAGGGGGACTATGTTTACGTACCACGTACTGTGACCCATCGGTGGTCTTTTTCCGGCCCTCTTTCGCCCCGGTTGCTTGTCATCGAAGCCCCGTCTGAGTTTCGCTTCCCCAAACGGTATCGGAATCAATTCGGGCAGTTACTTGAGCACAGCCCTTTCTGTGAGCGAGATATCCGCCCCCCGGATAGCCTCCAAACGGTTGACGAGCGAGGGGCCTTTGAGGTAAGAATCGCCAAACATGGCTTCCTCCACCGATATGTGATGCGATATCATCCGTTTGATGTCGTAGGATGGGATGGCTATATGTATCCCTATGCCATCTCGATTCATGATTTTGAGCCCATCACCGGACGCGTGCATCAACCCCCGCCCGTCCACCAAATGTTCGAGGCACACAATTTTGTGGTGTGCTCCTTTGTCCCCCGCCTCTTCGATTATCATCCCCAGGCGATTCCCGCTCCCTACCATCACTCAAACATTGACTCGGACGAAGTGCTGTTTTATGCAGAAGGCGATTTTATGAGCCGACGTGGCATCAGCCGCGGGTCATTCACCCTTCATCCCGGGGGCATACCGCATGGGCCACATCCCGGAACTGTAGAGGCAAGCCTTGGGAAAAAAGGCACGGAAGAATTGGCCGTGATGGTTGACACTTTTCGCCCCCTCCACCTGACTCAGGCAGCGCTTGATTTCGAAGACAAGGATTATGCCTACTCATGGCAACCCGAACGCCATGAAGCAAGTGGAGATGGCGCGTTTAGCCCTTCCCTCCAACCTGAATAATCAGCGTTTTTTAGGTTTGAACCCCAAAGACGCAAAGAGGACTGCTCCGTAAGGGGCAGTCCTCTTTGTTGTATTAACGCTTGGCCCGAATCCTCTATCGGGGACCCGCGTCGATGATTTCTTGGCTACATCCTGCCGCGTACTTTTCGAAGTTTTTCTGGAAGCGTGCAGCAAGATTACGCTGTGCCTGATCATATGCTTCGGGGTCGGCCCATGTATTACGTGGCGTGAGCACTTCGGAAGGAACTCCCGGAACATGGGTGGGGACCTCGAAACCAAACACAGGATCTGGCTGCGTGGCAACGTCATTCAACGATCCTGAGTGGATCGCATCAATGATTGCACGGGTGAGCTTAAGACTCATGCGCTCGCCCTTTCCATAAGGCCCGCCCGTGAGCCCCGTATTTACGAGCCAGGCCGAAGCCCCATGCTGTTTCATTTTATCAGCTAGCATCTCCGCATATTTACCTGGATGCCAAACCAAGAAGGCAGCACCAAAGCACGCGGAAAAGGTGGCTTCAGGCTCTGTCACTCCCACCTCTGTTCCCGCGACCTTTGCAGTGTATCCGCTAATGAAGTGGTACATGGCCTGAGCCGGAGAAAGCTTGGCTACCGGAGGTAATACCCCGAAGGCGTCATAAGTCAAGAAAATGACATGGTTGGGATGCCCCCCCATGCACGGAATCTTGGCATTGGGTATGTACTCAATGGGGTACGAAGAGCGTGTGTTTTGGGTAATGGCTGTGCTATGAAAATCGACCTTGTGGGAAAGAGGATCGTAGATAACATTCTCTAGCACCGTACCGAACCGGATGGCATTCCAAATTTCGGGCTCCTTCTCTTCGGAGAGATCGATGGCTTTTGCGTAACAGCCCCCTTCGATGTTAAAGACGCCGTCATCGCTCCAGCAATGTTCATCATCTCCAATCAAATGGCGTTGCGGATCGGCGGAGAGGGTTGTTTTGCCCGTACCCGAGAGCCCAAAAAACAGCGACACATTGCCATCTTTCCCTTCATTGGCCGAACAGTGCATCGAAAGGACATTATTTTTGGGCATCAAGTAATGCATCACCGTGAAGATGCCTTTTTTCATTTCTCCGGCGTACTGCGAACCGAGGATTACCATCTCATTACGCTCGAAGCACACATCGATGCTGGTATCCGAGGTCATCCCTTCGGTGTGTAGGTTGGCAGGAAACTTACCAGCGTTGTATACCACAAAGTCCGGCTGTCCAAAGTTTGCCAATTCCTCTTCCGTGGGGCGAATCAGCATATTATGCATAAAGAGGGCGTGGTACGGACGGGTACAAATAATGCGAGCCTTCAGGCGATATTTGGGGTCCCAGCCTGCATATCCATCAATCACATACAACAGATCCAAGGTGTTGAAGTAATCGATGGCGCGTTGACGATTGATCTCAAACGCGTGGTCATCCAGGGGTAAGTTAACGGGTCCCCACCAGATCTCGTCGTGGCTTTCGGGCCGATCAACGATGCGCTTGTCTGAAGGGCTGCGCCCCGTTTTTTTCCCCGACCGAACAATCAGGGCACCCATATCAGAGATGGCGGCCTGTTTGTCATAGTGGATGGCTTCCTCATATAACGTCGGAGGAGCTAGATTCCGACGAATGTCTTCAACGTGAATACCGTAAGGTTCAAGGCTGATGGGTGTGGCCATGCGTGCCTCCATTATTAAGCAAAAAGGTGATTCGAAAATGGGATGGCTGATCCCCGTGTTGAGGTCAGAATTACCAAGGTACAATGCATTCGTTGAAGAATCCCTTGTTCTTCGTCGGTTCGTGTTGAAGAAACGGTTTTTTGACCTCGTTGGAATATTATATCCCGGTCACCGGGCTTACCCAAGGGATCCCCATAGTCTTTTGAGGGCAGGCAGCGCTTCCAAGGTGTAGTGGAATTCCCTACAAAACACGTTTCTGCTTTTTTCTTGTTGCTCCTCAATTCCTCGAAGTCGACCTTGACCCTATGCCAAGCTCTAGTTTTTTATTTCAATAGCTCAACCTGTTCCAAATGGCGACAAAACGTGCAGCCGTTCCTGATGTGGTTCTTGTTGATGGGTGTCGCACCCCCTTTATGCGTTCCGGGACGGCATTTGCTCAGTGCACCTCGTATGATCTTGCTCGGATGGCACTGCGTGGATTACTCACGCGAACTGACCTCAATCCGGAGGTTGTGGATCGCATCATAATGGGATCGGTGGTGCAAAATGTAAAGACACCTAATGTCGCCCGAGACGCTGCCCTTGCGGCGGGAATTCCGAAATCCGTTCCGGCTTTCACGATCTCCATGGCCTGTATTTCTTCGAATCAAGCCATCGCCTCGTCCACTGAATTGATCCAAGGAGGGCATGCCAAGGTGGTGATCGCGGGGGGGACGGAATGCCTTTCTGATGTCCCCATTTTGTTTCAGAAAAAGGTGCGAGAGAAATTATTCAAGGCAAGAAAGTACAAAACGCCAAAGGAGTATCTAAGCGTGGTAAAGGGCCTTTCTCCCTCCGACCTTCTTCCAGACACCCCCGCCATTGCTGAGTTCTCCACAGGAGAATCGATGGGTGAAAGTGCAGACCGGTTGGCGGCTTTGTATGATGTACCCCGGGAGGCGCAGGATGCCTTTGCGATGTATTCCCACAAGGCAGCGGCACGGGCACAGATAGAAGGATTCCTTTCACAAATTACACCGGCACACCTCCCTCCTTCTTTTGTCCCGCTATATCAGGACAATGGGATCCGGAAGGACACCAGCCTGGATAAGTTGCGTACGCTCAAACCAGCCTTTCACAAACCATTTGGGAGCGTAACGGCTGGAAATGCAAGTTTCTTAACAGATGGGGCTTCGGCTGCTTTGCTCATGTCATCCAGTCAAGCGAATGCACTGGGTTATGTACCCAAAGTGACCATCCGAAATTATACCTTCGTCGCGCAAGACCCAGGCGACGAATTATTGCTTGGGCCCGCCTACGCCATCCCTCGTGTATTGCAGGCATCCGGTTTATCACTCCAAGACATCGACGTGTTTGAGTTACATGAGGCGTTTGCGGGGCAAGTCCTCGCTGTTCTTGAAGCCTTAAGACGTAACGGCGACGGGAGTATTCCGATGGATAAATTAAACGCGTGGGGAGGCTCCCTTTCGATCGGTCACCCCTTCGGAGCAACAGGGACGCGTCTGCTCATGCACGCCGCTGACCGCCTCCATCACGAAGACGGAAAATGGGGGCTTATTGCAGCATGCGCCGCAGGAGGATTGGGCCATGCCATGCTCATCGAACGTTCGTAGTTCCCTTTTTCAGCTTCGGTTTCTCTTACCTGCTTTTTCCCATGATCCAAGATTATCTCGACATAGAGTTTCATGACGCCACAGCCGTGATTTGGATCGACGAGCAAGGATCCTCGGTCAACCGGTTGAATCGGCGCGCCTTGTCTGCTTTTGAGGAAGTCCTCTCCGAACTCGATTCAAATGACGACATCTCGGCGGCTGTTTTTATTAGCCGAAAGCCCGCTTCCTTCATAGTGGGGGCAGACTTAAACATGCTCCAAGCGCTGGAGACCAAGAAGGAAGTGCGTTCCCTCGTTCGGGATGGACATCGATTGACCGCCCGCCTCCAAACCCTACGCATCCCAACGGTAGCAGCCATGCATGGGCCCGCCATGGGCGGCGGCTTGGAGATGGCGCTCGCTTGCACCTACCGGCTTTGCACCCAACACCCCGCTACCAAATTTGCACTACCAGAAGTAAAACTGGGACTGCTTCCGGCCATCGGTGGTACGCAACGCCTGCCCCGGCTTATCGGATTGCAAGAAGCACTGGGGATGATGTTAACCGGAAAAAATGTCTACCCTCACAAAGCCAAACGGATAGGTTTGGTGAATGCCACCACGTTCCATCCAGGACTGTTAGACGCAGCGTTGTCAGCGGCGAAGGGGTTGGTTTCCGGTACGCTGTCCTCCAGTCGTCCCCCCTCTGGGTTTGGAGAAAAACTGTTAGAAAGCACCACATTGAGTCGAAGGCTCATTTATCAAAAAGCAGAATCGACGGTACAAAGGGAATCGAAAGGCAATTACCCGGCCCCTCTTAAAATCCTTGATTGTGTCCAAACCGGGCTTGAAGAAGGCATCGATTCAGGTTTACAGATGGAGGAATCCCATTTCTCCGATCTTGTATTCACGCGCGAATCGAAGGCCTTAGTGCGGCTCTTTTTTTCGCAACAAGCGAGCTCTACCAATCCGTTTGGGGAGCACGCTCGACCCATAAACTCGGTTGGCCTCCTCGGTGCAGGACTTATGGGTGGAGGCATTGCCCAGGTCAGTGCCGAAGGGGGAGTGAATGTTCGAGTGAAAGACCTGGATCTGGAACACGCCGCAATCGCCAAAAAAGTCACCTGGGAAAACCTCTCGAAGCGGGTGGAGAAACGCATCCTCTCCTCCTTTGACCGAGATGTCTTGATGGAACGCATTCAACCCGTTGCTGCTTATGACGCGCTAGCTTCTGCTGATCTTGTCATTGAGGCGGTACCTGAGCAGCTGACCCTAAAGCATACGGTATTGCTTGAAACAGAAGGTGCCATAGACCCAGGATGCATATTTGCCAGCAATACCTCGTCGATCCCCATTTCCCAGATAGCGGAGCAGTCCCTACGGCCAGAAAACGTAGTGGGGATGCACTATTTCTCCCCTGTTCCTCAAATGCCGCTCCTCGAAATTGTTCGTACTCCACACACGAGTTTGGACACGCTCGGCACGGCCTACGCCCTTGGGTTAATGCAGGGGAAAACACCCATTGTTGTGAACGATGGGCCGGGTTTTTATACCACCCGGATACTGGCGCTTTACATGAACGAAGCCCTTTTACTACTTGAAGAAGGTGCCCGTATCGATGAAGTCGACCGAGCCATGGTTCAGTGGGGATTCCCCATGGGGCCGTTCGCCCTTTTCGATCTGGTTGGTATAGATGTAGGTGCAAAAATTACGGAGGTGATGCGTGAACAACTCCCCGAGTTCACGCATCGAACACTAAAAATCAGCAATGCCGCATCCCGGCTTAAAGACGCAGGATATTCTGGCCAAAAAAGTAACTTGGGGTTTTTCAGCTATCCGAAAACAAAAGGGAGAGGATCAAAAAAAGAGGTTAACCAAACCATATATGCTTTTTTTGGCGGTCCTGAACGGGCATCGTTATCCGCCGCACAGATACAAGAACGATTGGGGCTTATCATGGTCAACGAAGCCCTGTATTGCTTGGAGGAAGGCATCCTTTCGAACCCCACTGACGGTGATATTGGTGCCGTCTTTGGGCTTGGCTTTCCTCCCTTTCGGGGAGGGCCGTTCCAGTACGTGGACACCGAAACGACCCCCGCCATTGCGAGCCGTCTTGCGAGATTGCGTTATCAACATGGAGCACGCTTTCAGGCGCCCGCTTTGTTAACTGAAATGGCAGTTTCCGACACCCGTTTTTATTCGTAATACTCTTTGCCGTACCTAGCCGGATCTATTTCAGTTTTTACCCTTCCTGCCGAAACTAGGGCCGAGGCTATTTTCCTGCCTTTGACTTAAAGGTCTTCGCCCCTGCCTCTTGCTCCCATCTATCCATCAGCCGAAATCCATCGGAAACAGGAAGCAGATGCAAACGCAGTCAACCTTAAAACCGGGTCAACGCGGAACGAAAAAATTGGTCGAGCGCTATGGCGAGCGCTTGGTTTGTGTGCGTTACCGGGTAGATACACAGACGGGGAAACGGCTCAAGACGGTAGAACTTATCGTAGATGAAACGGAACCTGCTCGACATCTTCCCGCCCGCCAACCCAGATCCGCCCCTTCTCCAACCCACGTTTTTATTCACCTCAGCGACCATGATGTCAATATTCGCCAGCGCGTGAAAGCGATGGGAGCCTGGTATAATGCCCAGAAAAACCTCTGGCGGCTTCCCTATGACGACGTGGTTGCCATGGGGCTAGAAGGCCGCATCGTGCCTGAAAATGGCACCCCTGGGTGGTAGCAAATCCCGATTGAACGTGTATCTTGGGGCATCAATCTCCTGACCGCTCCGCATCACATATGGTATTCTCCACCCTCGACTGGTTCCTGATCGGAACCTACTTCGTATTCTCGTTCGGAATGGCGGTTTACTTTTTCCGCCGGGCGGGGAAAAATACGGCTGAATTTTTCCTGACAGGCCGCACCATGCCCTGGTGGCTGGCCGGCACGAGTATGGTCGCAACGACCTTTGCGGCAGACACGCCATTGGCAGTAACAGAGTTGGTCGCTGCAAATGGTATTGCTGGTAATTGGCTTTGGTGGAACGCGGCATTAGGAGGGATGCTCACCGTCTTTTTCTTTGCCCGTCTTTGGCGACGGAGTGGGATTCTCACTGATGTGGAATTTGTGGAATTACGTTATCACGGACCGGCTGCCGCTTGGCTTCGTGGTATAAAAGCGTTGTATTTCGGCCTCCTGATGAATGCCATTATCATCGGCTGGGTGTCACTTGCAATGGAGACCGTACTTAAGGTGCTTTTTCCTGAGCTAACGGTGTTCGGACAGCAGGCATTTTCAATCCTTGGAATGGAGTTCAGTGCAGCTCTCCTCATTGTGGCTCTTTTAGTTTTGGTGGTGGCGGTATATTCGCTCCTTTCAGGGTTATGGGGGGTGATTATCACCGATGCGTTTCAGTTCACCGTCGCCATGATTGGATCGGTACTTCTGGCAGTATTCGTCCTCGATGTGCCCGAAGTAGGAGGCATCGCGGGACTAAAGGCCCAGCTTCCAGCTACCACGTTTAACATGCTTCCGACCATTGGCGACGCCGCAGAGGGTGCCGGTGTTCTTGTGCTTTCTGCAACGGCTTTTGTGGCGTATATCGGGGTGCAGTGGTGGTCCAGTTGGTATCCAGGTGCCGAACCGGGCGGCGGCGGATATGTCGCACAACGTATGATGAGTGCCAAGGATGAAAAACATAGCTTGTTTGCCACGCTCTGGTTCACGGTGGCCCACTACTGCCTACGGCCGTGGCCCTGGATCTTAGTTGCACTCGCTTCACTTGTGCTCTACCCCAACCTCACCGATTCCCGCGAAGGATTTGTGCTTGTGATGCGCGATGTGCTTCCAAATGGCTTGTTGGGGTTACTCTTTGCCGCGTTTCTGGCCGCATTCATGAGTACCATCTCCACCCAACTCAATTGGGGTACCTCGTATCTCGTAAACGACTTTTGGCGGCGCTTCATCCAGAAAGAGAAGGACGAAAAACATTATGTCCTCCTCTCTCGCCTCTTCACGTTTTTGCTTGCGTTAATTGGCATCGTTGTCACCGCCAACCTTCAAACGATCAGTCAGGCCTGGAGTCTGGTACTCACTGCCTCTGCCGGACTCGGATTGGTACTTATATTGCGTTGGTATTGGTGGCGCGTTAATGCTTGGAGCGAGTTGGCCGCCACGCTCACCCCTATCTTGCTTGCCGTGTTGGCCCTCTTTGGCATTGAAATGCCTGGCCTCCTGGCTCCTTTCCCTGTTAATCTGTTCGCAGTCGTTGGAGTCACCACTGTTGTGTGGGTCGTAGCAACGTTTGTAACTAAACCCACCGACGCTGGCGTTCTGGATGCCTTTTTCCAACAAACACGACCGGGGGGGCCTGGCTGGAAGCCCGTGGCCCTTCGGAACCCGAACGTGAATCAAGACACAGGACTTGGCAGCTTAGCCCTCGACTGGATGGCGGGTGTCGTGTTGGTGTATTGTACACTCCTGGGTACCGGTTTTTTGTTGCTTGGAGAACGCCTCTCGGGTATTGGCCTATGGATATTGGCACTCCTTGCGGCAGGCTTTATCTGGTGGGATTTGAGCCGTCGCGAAGCCCTTCCTGATGGGAACTAACCTCCCGTACTGTTCCTTATACGAGCCGATTTTATTCTCTAATCGGAGTGACTCATGGGAGAACTCATCATTGTCGGAGATCGTGTGCTGGTGGCCCCTCTAGAAGGCGAACAGCAAACCGAAGCGGGTCTTGTCCTACCAGCCTCGGTAAAAGAGCGCGAACGGGTTCAAAGTGGGCACGTCATTCGTGTAGGCCCCGGATATTTGACTGCCAACCCCGAGTTTTCTGGTGAACCCTGGGCGCAATCGCAGGAAGCCGTGCGGTACCTCCCCTTGCAGGCCCAACCGGGCGATTTTGCTTTTTTCCTGCGCAAGGAAGCCATTGAAATCACCTACGAGAGCAATACCTATTTGATCATCTCGCACAACGCCATTCTGGCCCTCGTCCGCCCTGGCCCTGAGGATGTGCTGCGCAACCTTTCGGGCCTCGATCATCTGCTTGGAGAATAGTCCTAAACCATGAATATTTCGCTCTTCCTAGCAAGCCATTTCGTGTTACTTCTTGCGTTTGGAATGATACCCTCTCCAGCCAATGCCCAGGACCTCACCGCACGCGAAGTAATTGCCCGCATTCAGCAAAAAGTTGGTCTGGACTGGCAAGAGGGGACGGTTGACACCTTTAAATCAGGGAATCCTGATGCGATTGTTACAGGGATTGCTGTCACGATGATGGCGACCTATGATGTCCTCGAACGGGCGGTTGCTGATGGTCATAATCTGATTATTACTCATGAACCCACCTTTTACGGCCATTACGATCAAACCGGTGAGTTGACCGAACACAATGATCCCATTTACGCTGCCAAAGCCGCCCTAATCGACGAACATGGTTTAATTATTTGGCGCTTCCACGACTACTGGCATGAGCGAGACCCGGATGGTATTCGGGTTGGGATGATCAAAAAACTCGGGTGGGACGCGTTTCCTGAAATCCTTGAGGGCACCATCTATAAAAGCCCCCCTACGTCCATTGAAAAACTAGCGAGGGATATCAAGGAGCGTTTCGACATTGGCACCATGCGGGTTGTGGGTGATCCACAACTCGTTGTAACCAATCTTGCTTTTGCTCCCGGTTTTCCTGGTTTTGAACCTCAGCGTCGGTTGTTGGCGCGGGATGATGTGGAGGTGCTGGTTATGGGTGAGGCGCATGAGTGGGAGACGATTCTGTATGGAGCCGATGCTGTAGCGGCTGGCATGAACAAGGCGCTTATCATCATGGGGCACATACCATCCGAGCAAGCAGGCATGGAGGAATGTGCAAAATGGCTTCGAACGTTCATTCCCGAGATGCCCATCGCGTTTGTCCCAACGCCTGAGCCATTTTGGGCACCCTAAACGGTAATTCCCGGTTTTTCGCTCACGGATTTCAATCTGTCCTCTCACGTCACCGCACATTGCCGAAGGAATGTGGTATTCCTAGCTAATCTACCCATTCTCTTCCCAATCATTTTATATTTCAATGAGCATCTTTTTAGCTCTTGTTCTTACCGCTTCAACTTGGTCTCAAGAAATATTTATCGAGGCGGAAGATGCCAATCTGGAGGGCGTCACCGTTGCAACGAGCCGAACGGGGTACTCAGGCACAGGCTACGTCACCGGTTTTGATGAACCAGGCGACAGCCTTCGCTTCTCGTTTGAGTTGACCGCTGGGGTCTATGAAGTCGTTCTGGGCGCTGCCCAGGATGGCCGATTCGCCCAGTATGCGCTAAACATCGATGGCGTGGAGCGAGCAGGTACCCTGGTAGGCAGTGGAGGTAGTTTTCGAGAGGTGGTATTTCTCGAATATCGTTTTTCCGAAGGCCCGCACACGCTTGCATTCAATGGAACAATGGATGTGGATTATCTGCGGTTAACCCCTGTCTCCTATGAAGGGCCAACGGCTCCCGCCCTACAACTCGTGGACCCTGATGCTTCTACTGCCACCCAGGCCCTGATGGATTTTCTCCTGGATCAATATGGAAGAACGATCCTAGCTGGGCAGCAAAGTCTGGACGAGGTACAGTATGTGCATCAAATAACCGGGCGGGAGCCTGCCATCGGCTCTTTCGACCTCATCGATTATTCCCCTTCTCGGGTGGCGTGTGGGTTAAATCCGCGTGGGGCAGAACAATGGATGAACTGGGCCGAGACCGACGGTATTGTAAACCTGATGTGGCACTGGAACGCCCCAACGGACCTGATCGATGACAACTGCAATATCAGCGACAACGCACCGGGGCAGGAATGGTGGAGTGGGTTCTATACCCGTGCGACAACGTTTAATTTCGCAGAAGCCCTGGCTGATCCAAACTCGGAGCGATACCAGTTGCTCCTCCGCGACATGGATGCCATTGCCATTCAACTTCAAAAATTTGAGGATGCCAATATTCCGGTTCTCTGGAGACCGCTTCATGAAGCGGCAGGTGGTTGGTTTTGGTGGGGGGCTCAGGGTGCAGATCCATTCGTAGCATTGTGGAGGCTTCTCTACGATCGGTTGGTAAACGTACACGGCATCCACAACTTGATATGGGTGTACACCCACGAACCCAATGCAAACGAATGGTATCCTGGTGATGCCTATGTGGATATAACCACGCGCGATGTGTATGCCAACGACCCATCGGCGATCATGAAATCAGACTGGGACGTGCTCCAGGAGTTGTACGGCGACCGCAAGTTGGTGGCCCTCTCGGAGTCAGGAACCCTTCCGGACCCCTCAGTTATTACCGATTTTGGCATATGGTGGAGTTGGTTCTCAATTTGGAA
>JAUIDY010000238.1 GCA_030428385.1 Rhodothermia bacterium
GTTCGTTTTCGTCGACATCTGAATCACTTGGCTCAACGACGGTCTTCTTTTCCGCCTTTATTTCTGGGACAAGGGATTCCTCTGCCGGTTCGTCGGGAGCTGGATCAGAGGATTCGGTAACAACAGTAGGTGTGGCAGTTGGGCGTGAAACCTGAGAGGCTCTGTTCGACGAAATGAGCTCGCCTTCATATACGCCATTCATGGCCCGGTCCAAAGCCGAAAGGGCGGTATCCGTTGGAATATTGATCATTTCAGCATAGGTCCGCACCAACGAGCGGAGGTACACCCGGTTAAACATCGGGTGATCAAAAAGCCCCGTTTCCTCAAACTGCTCAAGTAGTCCGATAGGTATTTTGGTTTCCTCATGGACATCGTGCAACGCAACGCCCCGCTCCTCGCGTAGCCGTTGTAAATCGAGTGCAAACTGATTTCCGGAAGAAGCTGGGTTGTTAGACATCTAGTTAATAATGAATGAAAGGAGCGGATGGGGTGAGGAAATAAAAATACCGAACGTATTGATGCGGTGCATTGTACACATATATACCCCGCCCTGATATTTACAAAAATCCTTTCAGGGGTTCCTCCGTGTTCCTAGTATTGATGCCATAATCACTCAGCGGGTAACATCTTCTTTACAATACCTTCCCTGATTCTGTGTTTTTACCATTGAAATTAACCAATGCCTTCACTAACTAAGTTCCTTGTCTGAGCTCCTCTCCCCATTCAGACAACCTTCCCTACCTTTTTAGTATCCCCATGCCTGTTAGTTTTTGGCCGAGTGCTGTCGATTATCAGACGGCACTCCAGATCCCTGAAATATCTTTTTCACGGGATGATTTACGAAATGCGTCCGTAGAAACCTCCTCTTGGGGACTTCCTGTAGCCATAACAGGAAATATTGCGGTTGTTTTCCCCCTGATTCGAAATGGAGAAAAAATTGCGGTCCGCTGTTTTACCAGGCAGCAGGTTGTTGGCGGCATGATGGAACGTTACGGAGCGCTTCGCCGACACCTCGTTGATTTCCCTTCTTTACATTTACCGGCACTACGCCATTACGAATTTCGAGCTGATGGCCTGCAACTCCAAGGAAATAGCTACCCTATTATGGTCATGCCTTGGCTCCGCGGAAAACAACTCGCAGCCTATATCGACCAGCACGTAGAGGATGGCGAAAAGCTTGTTTCCCTTGCCGACCGATGGAAAGAATTTACTCATTCGCTCCGCACTGCGCACTTTGCCCACGGTGATCTATCCGATGGGAATATCCTTGTTGATGACGACCAAAACATCCAATTAATTGATTTTGATGCCGCCTATGTCCCTTCACTAAAAACAAAGCCTCCACTTGAAGTAGGCAAGCCCAATTTTCAACACCCAGATAGACTAAACACCCAAGCTCCACTGTATGGCTACTACGGCGAAAATGTAGATGCGTTTGCAAACTTATTAATATATGTTTCTTTGCGTGCACTGGCGTCCGACCCTTCCCTCTGGGATGACTTTCATGATGGAGACAACCTTATTTTTACGAACAAAGATTTTCAAAATTTAGAACAAACTCCAATCTGGAATCGAATAGAAACAAACCCCGACGATCAGGTTAGACTACTTGTTAAAGTCCTTAAGGTATTTGTTCAGAAATCTGTTGACAAACTTTCACACCTAGACGAGGTACTGGGTTCTTTACCCACTCCCAAGGACAATGAGAACAGCCCTTCTCAATCAATAGTTGGTGAATCTGTTTCCTGTGTTCCAGGATTGGAAAAAGAAAGGCCCCCGTCTTCCCCGCAGAGACAAAAGGTGGTACCTGTTCCTGCATCAAGTCACAGTGTCCCTTCGTCCACAACATCCTCTCGTGTTCACTCGTCTCCCCTCGCGGCGTCGGATCGCGTCCTAGATCGAGCGCTTCGTTCTCCTTCTTCGACCTTGCCCCTTGCTTCATTAGAAAAAAGTCCATCCAAAAAACCTGTAGCTTTTTCCTTTTTTGAGTCGAATCCCCGCTTTCTTTTTGCAGCCATCATTGTTGCCGTATTCGTGCTAGTATCCTTCTTGATGCTTTTGTAATGGCCTCAATAACCCAGAAAATGCCTACAAAACAAAAAACCCTCTAACAATATCATCTTTGCTAGAGGGTTGTGAATCAACTGGGAAGCTTCTAGATATTTACTTCAAGCTGTTCGTCAATGGCACGAAGGCTCATCCGTGACAAGGCCAAGTTGCTTGACTTACGATCTAGTACCAAGTACAGGAAAATGGACTTGCTGTTGTGAAACATCCGAATAAGATGGTACTGGTTTTCCAGCGTGATCAGAATGTCTTCGATGCTGTCTTTTATTTTTAATTGATCGCGTACATTTTTCTTCGCACGAACGACTTCTGTATTCCCTGCAGCAGCAAGTTCTAAGTCGATGGACCCTCCTCCGGCGGTACCGAGACACATACCTGAATTAAAGTCTACGAGTGCCACCCCAATGGCGCCATTCAGCTCCATGGCTTTTTCGAGTGCTTCTTGAATGTTCATTGTACTACGTTGATTTGATTGATGGTAGGAAATACCCTTCTGGGCATACTGCGGGGAGACTGTTCCGAGAAAATACTCGGTATATATATCGATAATTATCTGCTTTGCTTAAATAGGTTTTTAAATATTATTTCAGAACATTTATAAGAAGAATGTTTAAGTCTAATAAAACCT
>JAUIDY010000128.1 GCA_030428385.1 Rhodothermia bacterium
AGGTCCACCGTTTTGACAAGGCCATGAAAGCCACCATCGATAAATCGTACCGCGCGTTTTTTGATGATTGGCGGCGACACATCAACGTGTATTACAACACCCTGGCCGGACAGGTGGAGAATATCGACTCGCTGGAAACGGATCCGTTGGAGGTACCGGGTCAATACTTGTTTGATGCGCAGTTCAACCCCGACACGACCCAACTCGCGGTTTTGTCGTTGACCTCTTTACAACGACCGGTCCAGCGATTGTGGGTGAAAGATGTAGAAAACGACCAGGTCCGCTCCATCGCCGAGGGACCCATTCAGGCCCCTGTTTCATGGAGCCCGGATGGCCACCAACTGGCATTCGCGCGTACCAACCGTGGGCAGCATGGCTCGCTCCTCAACGACATCTTTGTCGTCCATGCCGATGGCAAACGGCTTCGCCAACTGACCCACAACCGCCGGGCCTCTTCGCCTACGTTTTCGCCTGACGGGGGGCAGCTTGCCTTTGTTGGCAGCGAACGTGGAACGGCGAATGTTTTCTTGATCGACCTTCAGAGCGGACAAGAACGAGCGCTCACCACGTTCACCGGCGACGTACAACTGACCGGGCTGGCGTGGCATCCCACTGATGATCGTCTGGTGACAGCCCGCTTTGCCGCCGATGGTACCCGCGACCTTGTTTTGATTGAAGCAGCTACCGGCACACTGAAGGCACTCACCGATGGAACACACGATGACCGTCAGCCCGTGTGGAGCCCCAACGGCGAGGCGGTGGCCTATACCAGCCTTCGCGATGGCGTCCCCAACACATTCATCTACGATCTTGCGACGGAAGCTCACCACCGGGTGACCCACCTCGTGGGTGGGGCCTCTGCCACCGACTGGCTCCCTCCCGACACAACTTTTCCGCATGGCTCGCTGGTGGTGTTGGCGGCCCGGTCCAAAGCTGGCGACGGGGCCTATCGGATTCCTGCTGATCGACAGGTTGCAGCCCGCACACCCTCTGTGCCCGCTGCGTATGCGACGTGGACAACGCATCGTCCGTCACAGGAGGTTCCTTCCTTTCTTGCGCCTGCACCCGAACTCATCACGGATCGTTCGGCATATCGTCCTTTCAAAAACTTGACCCACGTTGCCTCGATGGCCCTGCCCTACTTCAACGGCCCGGGCGACTGGGGCATTGCAGGTGGGACGATGTGGGTGGAACCCTTAGCCAAACACGCGCTGGGCTTTTTTGGAGGGCTTGCCCTTTCGAACCCACGTGAGAAAAGCACTTTTTTTGCCACCTATCTCAACAACCAGTGGTTTCCTGCCATCACCCTCAACCTCTACCGCCTGCCCGGCTCTGCCCGCCCATATGGCGAAGACCTGTTGGTGGAAGACTACCTTGGCGGTGAAGCATACGTATCGTGGCCGCTTGATTGGAACAACGCGCCCTATACCGATGAGCGGTTCAGCCTACGACTACGTTACCGGGACATCCAGCCCCTGCATCTCGACACCTTCGATCCCGGCAATGTGTTGCCCTTTCCTGCGAAGGCGCAGCAGGCTGACCTGAGCCTGGGCCTCACCTTGCGCAAGCAGCGTCCCTTTCGCTATAACCTCATTCACCCTCTGGATGGTGTGGGGTTAAAACTACGCATGACAGGTGCGGCCCCTCTTTTCGGCACCGATAGTAAATTTATCCGGGGTGATGTGGGTGCATTCGCTGTGATCCCTAGCCTGGGCCAGCAGCGCTTCTATGTCTATGGGCGGGCGCAAGCACAGACAGGTACACCTCGTCCACAAGACTTCCTCGGACTCTCTCGGTACGACCATGTACAGCTTCCCCCATCCATTTTCGGGATCTCGTTCGCCAGCACCGAGCGGGTGCGTGGATACCGGACGTATGCGGTGGGCAACCGGGTGTTGTTTGGCTCCGTAGAATACCGATTGCTTTTGCTTCCGAGCCTTCACACCCAGTTATTCGGCGTCGTCTCGTTAGGAGCGACGTCGTTGGCCCTTTTCAGCGATGCCAGCCTCGTGTGGACCGACACAGACTTGGACGATGCGGATCGTCGGACCGGGGTCGGGGTGGAGATAAAAAACAGCCTACAACTTGGCGGGGTGCTGGAGCTTGGGCATAGCTTTGGTATCGCCCAGCCACTTGTAGATGTAGGCACACCAGATAATTATGAGATGTATTACCGCATCCGCACCGCGGTGCCCTTTTAAGTGGTTTTCGCCATTGCCTGAAATACCCCGCGTAGCGTGAGCACGGCCTGGCGGATGGCATCTTCAGTATAGGCGGCATAGCCCATCATTACACCGGGGGATGGGGAGTTACTCAGGTAGTACAGCGACAGCGCTCCCAGTTGAACACCGGCCGCCTCCGCCGCATCCACCAGCGCTGCATCATCCATCCCTTTTGGCAGCCAGCCGATCAGATGAAGCCCCGTTTCCGCTGGTTGGATCTCCACCCACTCGCTCAGATGCTCTCTGACGGCCTGGACCAACGCACATTGCCGGGCCGCGTAGATCACACGCATTCGACGCACGTGCCGCGCAAAATGCCCCTCGGCTAAAAACTGGGCCGTTACAGCTTGCTCCAAGACCGGGCTTTGGCGATCCGAGTGATACCGGGCACGGGCAAACACTTCCACCAAGCCATCGGGCACAACCAAGTAGCCTAGCCGCAACGCCGGAAACATGGCCTTGCTGAAGGTGCCCAGATACAACACCCGCCCGGTGGTATCGAGGGCTTTGAGGGCGGCCAGCGGACGACCCGCGTACCGATATTCGTTGTCGTAGTCATCCTCCAGAATCCACGCCCCTGCCTCCTCCGCCCAGGCTAACAGATTAAGCCGCCGTGCCAAGCTCATGGTCATACCGAGTGGATACTGAAAAGACGGCGTCACACATACGAGCCGCGCCTGCGGAGCCAGCCTTTTGCCCACCTCCAGGTCAATCCCTTCGCTGTCCACCGGAACCGGAATCACCTGCAACCCAGCCGTTTGCAACGCCGCCCTTGTGCCCAAATAGGCCGGTTCTTCCAGCCACGCGGCGTCTCCCTGGTCGCCGAGCACCTGTGCTACCAGATTGAGCCCCTGCTGGGCACCGCCCACCACCACCACCTGATCAGGCGTGCACCGGATGCCCCGGGACGTATGCAAGTACTCTGCAATGGCCTCGCGGAGCGGGGCATACCCAGTCGGATCGCCATAGGTGAACAACGCAGTAGAAAGGTGCCGTATTTGCTGCTGCATGAGCCGTCCCCACAATTCGAAGGGAAACAAATCGAGGGCGGGCTGGCCCGTTCGGAATGGCTGGGGAAAGTCGGGCTGCAGGCGTGCGGGGAACGCCATCAGTTGTTGCCCCCGCTTGGTCAGCTCCGGCGGAGAGGTCGTAACGTCGCTTTCCTTTTCTGGGACGGTGACATGCAACAGGTGTTCGGGCAGCGTATCTGTGACAAATGTGCCCGCTCCCACGCGGCTTTCCACATACCCCTCGGCCAATAGCAAATCGAAGGCAACCATCACCGTGTTGCGCGAAACACCTAATTCCTCGGCAAAAACCCGGCTCGCAGCGAGGCGCTGCCCCGGGAGCAAATGGCCCGATAAAATATCATGGCGAAGGGCTTCGTACAGTTGGCGGTACAACGGCTGATCAGAAGCTGGGTTTAGCCGGGTGGGTGCCAATAAAACGGCCGCCTTGGTTTCAGCCATATTCAATCAATCGTTCTGCATTCGTCTCGGAACTGACATCTTGATGATCGAGCCCATCTTTAAGCGCAAAGCGCGTCTTCGTCCTCAGGGGGTGCATAATTTGATCCCACAATCTGCTAGTGGAACTGTCTGGAAACCCGATGCTTTCACCTCAACCTTCAAATTGGCTTGCGCCAACGCTGCAACATAGCAGCTAGCTATCCTCAAGGCAACACAACCGCCATTTCGCCTCGGTAAAGCCGTACCTATCTTCCCCCTTCGTTTTGCCTTATCTTTCTCATGTGCTCCCCGTATTTACCTGCAACGTTTGGCGGTTTCTCCAACGTTGACGGCCTTCCGTTCAGGTTTTCGTTGGCCTTGTCATCTTCTCCCCCCTATGCCCGATCAGGTCGAAATCACCCAGATGTTGCTCTCGCTGCGCGGGAAGCCACAGACGGAGCATAACGCCCTGTTCGCCGCTATCTACGACCACCTCTCGGCCATTGCCCACCAGCAACTGAACAGGCGGCGCTCCGGCCAAACACTAGATACGGCCGCGCTGGTCCATGAAGCCTACCTCAAACTCATCGACCAGAAACAGTCGGAGTGGCAAGACCGAAACCATTTTTTTAGTGTCGCGGCCCTTGCGATGCGCCACATCCTGGTAGACCATGCCCGTCGCCGTAAGGCCCTCAAACGAGGTGGGAACGTGGAACATACGATCCTGGATGAAGGCGTCATTGATGTAGAAAACCGGGCTAGCGAAATTGTCGCCCTGGACCAGGCCTTGCACCAACTCGCAGGATTAAATGAGCGATTGAGCAAGGTGGTCGAACTTCGTTTCTTTGGAGGCCTTTCGGTGGAAGAAACCGCAGGCGTTCTGGATGTCTCCGCTCGAACGGTTAAGCGCGACTGGCGGATGGCGCGTGCCTTTCTCTACAGCACGTTGTATGATGAAGGGTCGACTTGACCTACCCCGTCCTCCACTGGTTGCGCCATGTCTACCCTTACTCCTGAACGCTGGCAAGAAATCGAGGTGCTCTTTAACGAGCTGATGGATCTAGATCCTCCCCATCGCGACGCTTTTCTAGAAGCCCGTTGCCACGATGACCCTTCGCTTCGGGCACAGCTTCAACGCCTCCTTGATGCCGATGCCGACGCCAGCGCCTTCCTTGGAGAACCTGCCGATGCTTATGCCGCTCAGCTGCTGATCAACGATGACACTCCGTCGGAAGCAAACCTCGAAGGTCGCCGCATCGGCCCGTACCGTCTTGAAAAAGAAATCGGACGAGGCGGGATGGGGACGGTTTATCTAGCTGTACGAGATGACGGCCAATTTCAACAAAAGGTAGCCCTCAAATTGATAGGGGTAGGTGCCCATCACCTGCGCGAGCGGTTTCTTCAGGAGCGTCAGATCCTGGCCCGGTTGCAACACGAGGGCATCGCCCGCTTGCTCGATGGGGGCCTCACGGAGGACGCCCAGCCGTTCTTCGTGATGGAGTACATTGAAGGAAAAACAGTCACCGCGTATGCCACTTCCCTGTCTCTTGATGAACGGCTGCGCCTGTTTTTGCAAGTGTGTGATGCCGTGCAATATGCCCACCGCAACCTCGTGGTGCATCGCGACCTCAAACCGTCGAATATTCTTGTCGCGACAAATGGCAAGGTAAAGCTGCTCGATTTTGGCATCGCCAAACTCCTCGAAGACCCGGTAGCCTCCACCATCGAGACGCGCCTCCTGACGGGGACCGGCCAGATGCTCATGACGCCGTCCTACGCGTCCCCTGAGCAGGTGCTGGGCGAGGCCATCACGACGGCCACCGACGTATATGCCCTGGGTGTGTTGCTTTTTGAAATGCTCACCGGCGAGCGGCCCTACCATTTCGACCGCATCACCCCGCTCGAAGTGGCACGGGTGGTTTGTGAAGAAGCCCCGACGCGTCCGTCATCTATGGTGCGCAACCATACGGATTCGACGGAAAAAACCCATCCGCTGGCGAAGCGCTTAAAAGGCGACCTCGATACCATCATCCTGAAGGCGATGCGGAAGGAACCGGCCCGTCGATACGGTTCCGTGGAGGCTTTTGCCGAAGATATCCGCCGCTACCTGGGCGGATTGCCCGTGCAGGCACGTGACGATACGCTCCGCTACCGCTCGGCCAAGTTTATTCGTCGGCATCGGTTTGGGACTGGAGCCGCGATCCTCGTGATACTTTTACTGGTGGGTTTTGGCATCCTGATGACCGTTCAGCAAGCCCAAACGGCTCGGGAAGCCCAAAAGGCCGAGTCCGTAAAAGATTTTCTTGTGAGTGTGTTCTCCGTATCGGATCCCGGGGAATCGTTGGGTGAAGAAGTTACGGCCCGTCAGTTGCTGGAAGCAGGCGCCGAGCGCATCGAATCCGAAATGCAAGACCAGCCCGCCGTGCAGGCCGAGTTGATGCAGGTGATGGGCGTGGTGTATAAACAATTGGGGCTCTACGACAACGCCCGCTCGTTGCTTGAACAATCCCTTGAAGCCCTGGTGCAGCACGAAGGTCCTCAACATCCTGATGTCGCCGTGGCCCATGCGGAGTTGGGTCTGGTTCTTCAACTGCAAGGCCACTATGACGAAGCGGAGCAGCACCTCCGCACCGCCCTCGCCATCGAACAAGCGTCTTCTACGGACGACCTCTCCCTTGCCATGACGCTAAATGACCTCGCGTTGGTGCTCAGCAGCAAAGGCCAGTTCGACACCGCCGAAGCCCTCTACCGCGAGGCCTTGACGCTTCAACGCAGCCTCTCTCCGATCAACGAATCCAAGCTATCTTCCACCCTCAATAATCTCGGCGTTACCCTCGAACGCAACCGTGCCTTTGCCGAAGCCGAACAGGTCTTGCGGGAAGCCCTCACCATCCGCAAATCCCTTCATGGCGACACACACCCCGATGTGGCGCTGACCCTCGACAACCTCGCTTCGGTGTTGAACCGACAGGGAAACTATGACGAGGCCGAGGCGCAGTACCGCGAAGCCCTCGCCATCTCCCGCACGGTATACGGCGAGCAACATCCCAACATCTCTATCACCCTCGACAACCTTGCCACCGTTCTTAAACGCAAAGGAGCTTACGACGAAGCAGCGGTCCTTTATCGGGAAGCCCTCACGATGGATTATGAAGTGCTGGGAGAAGAACACCCCATCATTGCTACTTCGCTGAGCAACCTGGCCTGGGTGTTAGCCCTCAAAGGCGATTATGACGAGGCCGAGTCCTTGCACCGCCAAGCCTTGGCCATGGATCAAAAACTATTGGGCGAGGAACACCCCGATGTAGCCATAGACCTTCGCAGCCTCGCCTGGGTGCTGGAACGTAAAGGCGCCTATGATGAAGCCGAAACTTTGTACCGGGCTTCGCTCGAGCTCAACCAACGTGTCTTGGGTGAGGAACACCCGCGCGTTTCGGTGAACCTGAGCAACCTTGCTTCTTTGCTGGAACGAAAAGGGGCGTATGACGAAGCCGAAGCCCTTCACCGCCAAGCCCTCGCCATGGATCGGAAGCTGCTGGGGAATGCGCACTCCGATGTAGCACTTGATTTAACCTACCTGGCCTCCGTACTCGAAAAACAAGGCCGGCTTGAAGAAGCGAAACAGCTTCATCTGGAGGCATTGGGTATCGAGCGCGAGGTGCTCGGCGAAGATCATCCGTTTTACATTACCTCGCTGCATAACCTGGGCCGTGTGGCCCATCAGCAGGGAGACGTAGCGGAAGCCGAGCGGCTTCTTCAGCAAGCCCTGGCGCAATGGAACGCCTCGCCCGACACCGACCCAGCCGACCTCGCCCTTACCGAGCAAAGCCTTGGATCCTTTTACCTCGACCAAGGCCGCCTCGACACTGCAGAGCCATTGCTCGAAAATGCGCTGGCTCGGTATGAAGAAAAGTATGGGACGTCTCATCCGAGCATTGCGGAAGCGCAGCTTGCACTTGGTCTCCTGCGGATCCATCAGCAGCGTTTTGCCGACGCCGAAAATGTGCTGCTTGCCAGCCACACCTTCTTTGCCGCTGCGCCAGCCTGGCATGCGGCTTCCCTAAGCCAATCAAAAGAAGCGCTGCGGGACCTGTACCAACAATGGGGCAAACCAGCGCAAGCCCTTCGTTTTGCTCCCTGAATGGGTTCGTCATCAATTGCCGGGTCCCAATAATTAGGGTGCATCGTTCGGGGAATTGCACTTCTCTTTCTCGGAAACGGTATAAGCCCCTATTGGCACCCCATGAATGGGCGATATTGGCTCTTTACACCCCACCAATTTTAGTCTATTCTGACACCTACAACAAACCCTGTAGGTGTTCCAATGACAGCCCCCATCGAGCATCACCGCCCGCCGTACCTGGTTTCAACGGATCCTGACCGATTGGACCATGATGCCATTCACGACTTTCTGACCAACGATTCGTACTGGGTGCCCGGTATATCGAAGGCAGCGGTGGATTGCGGCATCCAGCACTCGCTGTGTTTTGGACTATACGACCAGGCTATTCAGATCGGGTTCGCCCGGGTGGTGACCGATTATGTCCGGTTTGGGTATCTCGCAGATGTGTATGTCCTGCCAACCTACAGGGGTCAGGGACTTGGCATCTGGCTCATGGAATGTATCATGAATCACCCCATCGTTTCTTCGCTCACACGGCTGATGTTGGGTACCCACGATGCCCATGGGCTGTATGCCAAATTTGGCTTCACGACCCTGGAAGTCCCGGAACGATTTATGGAAAACGTTGACCCAACCCGCCGTATCAATTTCGACCCTGCTGCCTAGCTATGCCTCACGATTACGCATCCTACCCGATGAACCAAGTGCGCCGCCGCGACCGTGCCAAGGAAGACGACGCATGGATTAAAGCCTTGCTTCACCGGGCAGCCATTGGTACCCTCGCCACGGTTCATGACGACCAACCGTTTATCAACAGCAACCTGTTTGTGTACGACGAAACGACCCATGCCATCTATATGCACACAGCGCGTGTCGGTCGGACACAGGCCAACGTTGACCAGGAGCAGCGGGTGTGTTTCAGTGTGAGCGAGATGGGCCGCCTGTTACCCGCGGACGTTGCCCTGGAATTTAGCGTAGAATATGCGGGCGTAGCCGTCTTCGGCCATGCAGCAATCCTTAGCGATACCGAAGAAGAGACTCGTGGCCTTCAGCTGTTACTCGACAAATACGCTCCGCACTTGAAGCCCGGTAGAGACTATCGCCCCATTACTGAAGAAGAACTTAAGCGAACCGCCACCTATCGCATCTCGATCACCTCGTGGAGCGGCAAACAAAAAAAGGTAGACCCCGATTTCCCAGGGGCCTACCTCTTTGAAGAGATCCTGGAGAGAGCAGGCACAGAAGCACAAGAAGCCGACGTCTGACGTTCATCGTGGAGAGGCCACCCCGTCTCTCTACAACGTTTGTCAAAACCCGTCAACCTGCACTGCTACACCCACTCTCTCGCGGATCTATTCATTATTCCAATACAGTATAACCCAGTGCCCGAAGTAAGCTGGCATCAGGCAGCCAGTGGATGGATGCGGGATACCCCGCGCCCACAAAGCCGAAACCGTTTTGCACGTTTGAGAACGTTCCCGGTTGCACCAAAAGTTCCGCCTCGTACACCCCGCCGGGTGGATCCCACGCCCGATTGGTAACGAGCGCGCGCTGTTCCACGTCCAACAGGATAATGGTTCCCCCCAGCCCGCCATTTACTTCGCGGCGAATCTGCTGGGTATCCCGGGTGAACTTAACAAAAACGACAATGCCATTTTCTTGCCGTTCCCAGTCTTCGGCGGTGTAAGCCACCACAAAACTGATCGGCGCGTTATCTACCGTGAGGTGGTACACGACCTCCACATGATTCAACATGGGTGCTCCCGGCCAGAACACGGGAATTTCGGCATTGAGTGGTTGAATAACCACATTGTCCACCAATTCAGGTTCGGAGAGTGGAGGAACGGTAACTTCCGCCATGGCCTCAGAGCCGTCAGATCGGCGCACCAACAGCCGGTACGTGTGTTCGAATTCGGCGCGGAACGGAGCATGATAGATATGTCCGTAAACGCTGGATTGCAAGTTGCTGCGAAAGAACACCACCGAATCACGCCAGGCCTGGGTTGCACCCGTTGTCAGATTTTCGGAAGCGACGAGGGCGTCGATAGGTTCGGGCCCGGTACGCTCCAGCCGATCTTCGATGGGAAAAATACGCATGGCCTGCGTATCGGCGCGGGGGTTGAAAAAACCATACATCGTGAACGCCTGATCCGTTCCAAGTACCGGATCCACGCCTTCTTCACACCCGCCGAGAAGAAGCACAACCACCAACCCATACGCTATGAACCACCGGTTTCTCATTCGAAGGCCACCTTTACACCCAGCGAAGGTAACAGCGGTAATTGATCGACGCGACGCAAGGTGAACACATCGAGGTAGAAGATGTTGGCCCGGTCGTAGGCGTTGATCAAGGTGGCCTGCGTGGTGACACTGGCATGGGGCAATTCGAATGTGCGGGACGCAGAAAGATCAAGCCGGTGGTACGTGGGCAGAATACCCGCAAAGGGTCGGTCGTAAATAACCCGGCGGTCCCCTCGCGCCTCAAACACATCAACACTTCCATCCATCAAAATGAACCCGTCGAATCCCAAGGCACGGTTGTAGGGGAAACCGGAGCCAAACTGCCAGCGCAGGCTCAAGTCAATCCCACGCAGCGTGGTTGTACTCACCACATTCACCTGATGGCGACGATCGTGGGGCGGGCGGTAATCAAATGTAGACGAACCGAACCAAAGCTTTAACGATTCCTGTTTGGCGGTATATTCCACCGAGGTTAGACCGTAACTGACAAATCCATAAAAACGCGGATGCGTCCATTCGAAGCGGGCATCCAACCCGAATACCTCTCCACTGGCCTGCTGCAAACGAGTGGTGAGGCGCGGGAAGGCCGTCCACTCGGGTACAAAGTGGTTTTCGATGTCCTTGTAATACCCCTCAACGCCCACGCTGATTTGATCACTCACCTGGAGTTGATAGCCCAGCATCGTATGAACGGCACGCGGGACCCCACCAAAGGGAATGGCACGCCACGCAGTAAAAACGCTGGCGGCATCGCGCCGGTCGTTCACGCCAATTATTTCCTGGTGATAGACCCCTGCCGCCCAGCTTGCCTGCTGGCGTCCGCGTTGCCAGTGTACCCGGAGCCGGGGCTCGATAAACACTTCATCCTTGCTGGGAAACGAGTGAATCCGCAACCCCGGCACAATGCGCCACCGACGCCCGATGGGAAAGGTAGGCACGGCATAAATTCCAGCCTCGGTGACAAACTCGGTGCGCCGCTCCACATTTTGGAACAAGCCCCCGAGGTCGCTGGTGGTCTCGACGGTGCGGGCAAACAGCCCCCAGTCCACATCCACCCATCCAAACTGGGTAATGTTGACCTCGGTGTTCATCCGTCCCACTGCCGAGGTCTGGCTTGGATCATCACGCGCACCGAATTCGCTTTCCAGTCGCGAGACGGACACGGTGGCATCAACCAGGATGGGCAGGGAGCCTGGCAAAAAGAGGTAGCGCCCCCCGAGGGCTGTGTTTTGCCAGCGCACTTCGTCGCGGGGAACGGGCATGAGTTCGCCCGGGGCTTCCAGTTCAGCCTGTCCCACCGTGCCTCGGTCATACGTGTATAGGCCTGTCACCGACACCCGGTGGTTGCGGCTCGGGACCACATGTAGTTTTCCAAGTAGGTCGCCAAAGCCATAGGGGATGGTCTCATTCAGCATGGGAGCGGCAACGTCTTCAACCACAGCATGCCGGGCCGAGGCCAGGAAAGAAATGCGTTCGTTTACCACCGGAAAGCGGCGGGAACGTATTGGGCCTTCGGCCTGGGCCGACACGATAAAGGGCGAAACAGTGGCAAAACCAGCATACTGCTGTTTGTTGCCGTTCCTCATTTGCACGTCGATGACAGAGGAGAGCCGCCCGCCATACCGTGCACCGAATCCTCCAGGGTAGATATCCACCTGGCGCAGCACTTCCGTAGGAAACACCGAATAGAACCCCAACACATGAAACGGCTGATAGACCAACATTCCGTCTAGCAGCACCAGGTTCTGCGAAGGCTCACCGCCGCGAATAAAAAACTGCCCTCCCTGATCACCCGTTGTAACGATGCCCGGCAGGGTGGTTAAATAACTGGCCAAGTCTCCGGCCACTCCAGGCGTGGGGATACGGGCAATGTCTTGTGGACGGATGGTTTGCACCCCTTCTCCTAAACTCACCGCTGTTCCACCGTCACTTTCTACCAGCACCCCATCCAGTTCTGTTGCGGTTGGCTGCAGCGCAATGTTTCGAAAAATGCCATCCCCGCCCACGAACTGTAGCGTATCTACATGGGGTTCGTACCCCACAAAGGTGGCAGTAAGGGTATAGGTCCCTGCAGCAATCCGTGAAATGGCGTAAAAACCATCCCCATCGGTGGCGGCCCCCAACCCGGCCCCGGACGCATCGAGTAACAGCACGTTCACGCCTTGTAGCGGTTCACCGCTCGCGGCGTTGGTAACAAAGCCACGGAGTACCGAGGTCTGTGCCCAAACCGAACTAGATGCCATTCCCCATACCAGCAGAAGCAGTCCCATGCATCGTCCATAGCGCATCAAGGCATTCCTCCGGCATGTGGTACCGATGCACCTGCGATGCGCACAGCCTCGAAGACGCCTCCGGTCCGCGCGGTCTGTGACAGATAAACCCATGACCCCGATAGCCCTCCCTCCTCCGTGGCTTGTCCGACCAGAATTACACGCTCCAGGTCGGTGCGGTCTGGGGATAAATCAATGCGAATATTGCCATTTTGTCCGATAAAACCATCGAGATTTCCACTGCCACTTTGAGGTCCCACGAGGGCTACATCAACCAGGGCCAGCAAGTCCCATTCTCCACTCACGGTTGTGCCTGCGCTGTCCGTTGGCGCAAAGTTCAGCATGAGTTGACCTTGCACGATCACGTCCTGATCTCCGTTGAAGGCTACGTATTCATAGACGCCAGACGACACCCCTTCTTCACGGAAGCGATCACATGCTCCGAGTAAGAACACACATCCCAGTAGGGTGACTAGACGAAGAGTTTTCACGGTACGTTAACGAGGGGAGGAAAAAGGAACGAGATAAGGTACTCCTCAGACCTTCCGTCTGCATCACCGAAGCGGCGAATCGCTTTTTTTCTACCCTGAACGGCCTAGGGTTCGATGCGAAGAGATTTTCTGCGTAAACCTAGCAGCTACCCGAAGGATTTTCGAACAACGCCAGGGTTATATCTCCGCCTCCTATGTGTCTATCCAGGTGTCCGATGTTAAGCAGCGCATTAACCACCACCTGACATGGTTGCCAATCCCACCCCACGCCACGCGCCCCTAAACCTCCGTGCCTACCGTCAAGCCCATGCCTTGGCTTCAGATGTGTTTTGGCTGACCCGACGTTTTCCAGCGCAAGAACGTTATGAGCAAACCCATCAGTTGCGCCAGACCTCCCTCGCATTGCGGACCCACATCGTAAAAGCATGGACGCTTCGCTATTCAGCTCCCGTTTACCATTTCCACCTCCATGCGGTGCTTCGAATGGGCACCGTCCTGCTGAATGAAATTGATACCGCCCACGCGTGCGCCTACCTCACAGGCACCGAATACCTCAGCCTGTGTACCCGAGTCCAATCGCTCAAGCGCCAGGTGCGACAACTTCAAAAACAACGAATCAGCATCCTGGCAGGAGGTATGCCGGAAGACCTGGCTGCCTAACAACAGAACTATCACGTTTTATCAGCCCTGAGGCTTTGAAAGCTGCTTTGCGGGTGTGTACCTTGCCGCTTCTGCTCCTTTTCCACCAAAGCCTGAGAGCCCGTGGCCCAGATCATCGACGGCAAAGCTCTTGCCGCCCAGGTTAAAGCTGAAGTCAAAACCGAAGTTGCTGCATGGACAGCGCAAGGTCATCGCCCTCCCTACTTGGCAGTGGTCCTCGTAGGAGACAACCCTGCTTCCGCTTCTTATGTGCGAGGCAAAGCAAAGGATGCTGCTGAAGTAGGCATCAACAGCGATACGCTTCATTACGAAACCGACATCACCGAAGCCGAATTGCTAGATCTCATTCGGCGGTTGAACCAGGACAACACAGTGGATGGCATTTTAGTGCAACTGCCTCTGCCTGATCATATCAACGAGCAAAAGGTGATCGAAGCCATTGCTCCTGAAAAAGATGCCGATGGGTTCCACCCCGCCAGCATCGGACAGTTGGTGCTGGGCCAACCCGGTTTTCAACCGGCGACGCCTGCTGGCATCATGGAAATGTTGACCCGCTCCGGCATTCCCACTTCAGGGGCACACGCCGTGGTGGTGGGTCGGTCCAACATCGTAGGAAAACCGATGGCGAACCTGTTGCTGCAAAAAGGCGTCGATGCCACGGTTACCATCTGTCATAGCCGCACCCGCGATCTCGCCGCCATCACCCGATCCGCTGATATTTTGGTGGCTGCCATTGGCCGGGCCCATTTTATCACGGCGGACATGGTCAAACCAGGCGCAACCGTTATCGACGTCGGCATCAATCGCGTGGACGATGCCACGCGCGAGCGCGGTTATCGCCTCGTAGGTGATGTCGATTTTGAGGCAGTGCGCGACATAGCAGGATGGATCACTCCCGTCCCAGGCGGCGTGGGCCCTATGACGCGGGCCATGCTCATGCGCAACACGCTTAATGCAGCTAAACGCGCGACCTGACCGCTCTCAAAAACTTCCAAGGGGCCACACGCTGCCGCCTTGTCCGTTTCCTGTTCTCGGCGTTGACCGCGCACGTTATGATGTCCCCGCTCGCCCTTGTCTACCCTCCACAAGTAACGCCCGGTGCATTGGTTGACTCCACTGCCCAGGATGTGGAGTCCCTGACTACGCAGACCACCACGCCGGTTGACTCCGCGGCTTCGGATAGTAGCAACGCACTGGTTGAATTTAGCCAAGGGGTGGAAGAAGCAAGCCGTCTTCTGGCTGAAGGGCAATGGTCCGAAGTGGCGGAGCAGTTGTATAGCGGAAGCATTCGCTTGTTGGTCGACTTCATTCCCAAGCTGCTCGGCGCACTCTTTGTTTTCCTGATTTTCTATGCCGCTTATCGGGTGCTGGGCTCTGTGCTGAGGCGGGTCCTGGTGCGCAGCCGTCGTGTGGATACGGGGCTACAAACCTTGCTTATTAAAAGCTACCGGGTCATGGCCCTTCTCTTCATTGGGACCATGGTGTTGTCACAATTTGGTGTAAACGTGGCGGCTTTGCTTGCAGGTCTCTCCATTGTAGGTATTGCCGTCGGTTTTGCGGCCCGCGACACCCTCGAAAACTTTTTCTCAGGCATCACCATTATGCTTGACAAGCCGTTTCGGCTAGGAGACAACATCATCGTGGAGGATGTCTTTGGAACCGTAGAAGAAATCACGCTCCGGTCTACCCGGCTGCGGACGTTGAATAATGAAATGGCTTCGTTTCCGAACACCCTGATGATCAACCAGAAGCTGGTGAACCACACCATGCTGGACACCCTTCGAATCATCATTCCCTTTGGTATTGCCTACAAGGAATTCCCCCAACAGGCCCGGTCCGTGGTGCTCCAGACCGCCGAAGGTGATGACCGGCTTCACCCTGATCATCCACCCCGGGTTGTAGTCACCAAAATGAACGACTCCAGCGTAGACATGGAATTGCGGCTGTTCCTTCGCAATCCGAAGTTAGAGGTGGCCGTCAAACTGGAATACATCGAGAAGGTACGCGAGGCGCTTCGCGAGGCCGATATCGAAATCCCCTTCCCCCACCTTCAACTTTACCTTGACGAAGCCAAGGCTTTTGAGGACTCCTTCCTTCTGAAACCCAACTGGCCCCCTTCTTCGCCCTCAAACGAAGCTCCTTCAGCAGAGGCATAAATGTCCCTTTCTGATGCTGTCTGTCGTTATGTATGGGTGAACCCCTACTGGTCAACCGTCTAGCTCATGCGTTCTCTTCTTTTTCTGTTTCTCCTTGCCACTTGCTCTCTGCGTGTTCATGCCCAGGTAAACACCGAAAAAATGCGGGCTTTCGATGTTGATGGCTGGGCGGGCACGTTGTCGGGTGATATCGCCATGCGTTCAGGAAACTCAGACCTCGTAGAGATCGGGGCGCTCACTCGAATTGACTATCGTGATGGGAAACACTACACGTTTCTCGATGGTCGTCTCCGCTATGGCCGCTCTCAAGGGACGACGTATAAAAACCAGGCGTTTGCTCACCTGCGATATACGGTGCGCCTTAAGTGCTGGCTCGCAACTGAGGTTTTTAGCCAGATCGAGCGGGATGGGTTCACCCGGTTGCAACTACGCCTTTTGGGTGGGGCTGGCACCCGGTTTATTATCCTCGAAACCGAGAAATACGGAATCTTTCAGGGCACGGCCCTC
>JAUIDY010000129.1 GCA_030428385.1 Rhodothermia bacterium
CGCTATCCAGCCCACACTCGGCGGCGGGTCCGACGGGTTTATCGCCAAGCTGGCTTCCGACGCCAGCGCGCTGTTGTATGCGACGTTTCTCGGCGGCAGCGGCTTTGAGGGCGTGGAGGACCTGGACGTAGATGCAGACGGCACCACCGCCGTGACTGGCACCACCCCGTCGCCCGACTTCCCCACCGAGGCCGCAGCGCAGACCACCCTGCAAGGTACACAGGATGCGTTTGCGGCCGTGCTCGACGCGACGGGGGCATTGCTTTTCTCTTCGTTTTGGGGCGGCAGCAGCCTTGATTTTGGCCGGGCGGTGGCAGTGAAAGACGGCGACGTGCTGCTCGGCGGCGTCACCTTCTCTGAAGATTTCCCCTTGATCGACCCGCTGGCGGACGCGCCCGAAAGCCCAAACGGCTTTCTAACGGTCTTTGACGACCAGCGCGAGGTGCAAACGTCCACCACCGTCTCCGGCACCATCGACAGCGTGGTGGATGACCTCATCGCCAGCCAAGCGCATTTGGCCAGCGAAAAGCTTGGCAATGTCGGCATCACATCCGTTTCCTACGGCCCCAACATCGTACCGAATGCCCTCGACGTAACCAAAATCGTGGATGAACGGGAGTATGAGGTAGGCGACACCGTTGCCTATACCCTCACCGTGACCAATACCGGGAATGTGGATGCGCTGGGCGTGCGCCTCACCGATCATTTCTTCTCCGAGTTGGTTGCCTTTGAACAGACCAACGGAAATTGCATCCTCAATGAAACGGACGAGGATCAATCGGGGGAACTCGCATGTGACATTGGCACGCTCCCAGCGGGTAGCAGTCACACCTTCAGAACAAGATTTCGCATCACAAGCATCTCCGGAGACGGTATTCTTGGCGGCAATGTAGTTCTTAACACAGCGATTGTCACCAGTGCAAATATGGACCCCGTGATGGTCTCCGAGACGTTTTTCTGCCGTCCCCACCCGGGCGATGTGCTGTTTATTTCGCTGGTATTCATCCGCGCCAACAAACAAGCCGAAGACCTGGATATATATGTGGATAGCCTGCGGGTGGTTGATGACTTACCCCCGAATGCATCCAGTGGACGGATTCCCCTTGACCTCATGCAGGTGGTGCCGAGGGTGGATGTCACAGAAAGCTCGGCTGCCGACATCGAAAATCCCCTCGAAACGTTTGCGCCGGACTTCCTCGTGGGCGAAGGGGCCGACGCCTACGTACCCGACGCCAGCGCCCTGCTTTTCGTTGAAGTCGCCCCCGACAGCATCGACCAGCTCGTCAAGCACGACGTGCGGGCCACGGCCCAGCACCCTGATCAGGTCGATGTTTTCCTTGCCCATGCCGCCTACGACACCCCCGCACTCAATCTGCGCCTCGCCGATGGCACGGTGCTGTTTGACGATGTGGAGCCCCGCAGCCTCACTGATTATGCCTCCCTCACGCCCGGCATCCACGACCTTGCACTCACCCATGCCGACGGCACCCTGCTCGATGTGTTCCGGTTGGACCTGAGCGCTCACCAAGGCCAAGCCCTGACCCTGGCCGTGGTGCCCGTCGTTCCCGAAGGCGGCAAACAAACGTCGGTGGCCCTGCTGGCGTTTGATGATGCCGGCACCACGCTGGATACGCCGGTGGTTACGTCCTCCGAAGCCACCGCGCCGCCGCTGCGGTTCACGCTCGGCGACAACTACCCAAACCCGTTCCGCCAAACCACCACCCTCCGGTTCACCCTCCCCGAACCGGCACAGGTTGATATCGAAGTCTTTGACCTGCTGGGACGGTTGGTGGTGTCTGAAACTGCAGGATCCCGTGCGCCCGGTTTCCAAACGTGCACGCTTGACGCCTCGGCCTTGCCCGCCGGTGTGTATCTGTACCGGGTTTCGGCAACCCAGGCTGCCCGCCGCTACACCCAGACCAGCCGTTTTGTGGTGCTTCGTTAGCGGTGGCACCGTTCGCCCCGTTGTTCATTCGGCATATCAACACCTACTACCAGATCCAAGAATTGGGAAAGTGTCATGCTGAACCATGTCCTGAACTTGATTCAGGATCTTTCAGCATCTCTGCCCCGATGGTTGAGATCCCGAAACAAGTTCGGGATGACATCTACTTCAACTATGCAGTTTTTTTTCTGCCTCTCTAACCCATCCGGCAAATCATCACCCTCCAAACCTCTCTTTTCCTTCTTTTCCCATCAAAAAAACGAAATTTCTGCATTCTGAGCGCATCGTGAGCACAAAATGAGCAGTGATTGAGCAGCGATTGATCTGGTGACCGACCAACAACCGCCCGTACCCTTCTTCCAGCGCCAAGACATCCCCTGGTGCTGCGTCTTTGTTGAATCAAACAGAAGGGCGGCCTCATGCTGAACGCCAGCACCCCTCTCATCCACAATCTGGTGGACGCGCTGAACAGCCACGACCCCGCACAGGTGGCCCGATACTACACCCCCGACTTTCGTGGGATGGACGTGAGCTTGGGCACCCGGTACTGCAACCGCCAGGATGTAGTGATGGCTTTTGAGCAAAACCTCCATGCGTTTCCCGATCTCCGCATGGAAGCCCACGGCATGCTGGCCTATGACAACCGCGTGATGTTCGTGTGGACCCTCACGGGCACCCAACATGGCGTCTTTGCCCACATCCCTCCGACACACAAGTTCGTCACCGCGTGCGGCGCTTCGGTGCTGCATCTCCGCGACGGACATATTCATCGGGGGATGCGCCTGTGGGACCTCGCCGGGCTGTTGCGTGACCTCGGCTTCTTGCCGGAACTGCCCAACGCCGACGGGGAGCACCAGAGCGAGTTGCTGTTTGCCTTCTTCCAGGACGCCAAGGTGTGCTGAGCTGCATTGCCTTTTTCATCAACCCTGGAGACAACCATGTATTCCCAATCACCTCAAAAATCGCGGTTCGCGTATCTGCTTGGAGGACTGCTGGCGGCACTTGGCTGCTTCGCCTTTATGCTAGCCAACCCCCACTTCGGCGATGCCTCCAGCCACCGCGAGGCCCCGCTGATCAGCAACGATCCGCTGGCCGACAACACCGACCTGTATGTCTTCCGCTCGCCAGACGACCCGACGACCATCACGATAATTGCCAACTACATCCCGTTGGAGTTGCCGGAAGGCGGCCCGAACTACAACACCTTTGGCGAGGACATCCGCTACGAGATTCACATCAAGAACCAGACCTCAGCAGGACCGCTGGGTACGGCGACCGATGACATCACATACCGGTTTACGTTCTCCCAGGAAAACGAGGACCCGAGCACATTTTTTAACATCCGCCTCGGGCAACAGAACCTGAAAACGACCTACAACCTCGAAAAAAGCACCAATGGCGGCGCGTCGTTCTTCGAGATTGTCTCCGACGGCGAAGTACCGCCCAACAACATCGGCCCACGCTCCATCGAAGGCGCTGCCGGACTGGGGCGGCCCTATGAAAGCCTCGTGCAGGATGCCATGTACTATGCCACCACGGGCGAGAAGGTGTTTGCTGGGCCGCGCGACGATGCGTTCTTCGTGGACCTCGGCGGGATCTTCGACCTTGGTCAGACGCGCAGCGCGTACGGCTCCGACCCGAGCAACCCCAATAATGCGCGGGACGCCGTGGCGGGCTTTAACACCCATTCGCTGGCGTTAAAAATACCGATTCACCTGCTGCAAAAAGACGGCAAAGACGCCAGCCAAGCTACCAGCGAGTTGGACCCCGACTTCGTGATCGGTGTGTGGGCCTCCGCAAGCCGCCCGCGTATCCGCACGTTGTCTTCGACGGGTGAAAAACCCACCTACAGTGGAGACTGGGTGCAGGTCTCGCGCCTGGGCATGCCGCTCACCAACGAAGCCGTCATCCCAATTGGCGACAAGGACTACTGGAACGCCGTTACGCCTTACAGCATCGACGAGCAGAACTTCGTCGCGCATTTTGCCAACCCGGAATTGGCGCTGTACATGGACGACAGTCAGTTTGGCGGGGCTGTGCCTGCACTGAGCGCACTGCGCATGCCGTCGATGAGCTACCCGGCGGTGGGCGATGTGGATGGTGACGGACGCGCCGGATTCGACTTCCGCAATGGCGCGGACGGCGTGTATGACCTCGTGGAAGCCGGTGTCGACTTGGCAGGGACTGCCTTTGCTGTGCCGGTGCAGCCGGGCCTTGCCGGGCCAGGTCAGCCCCGCCTCGCCGACATTTTCCCGATCTTTTACTTCGGGGTTCCCAACGCCGTGCCATACCAGTTGGCAACCGGAAAAACCGCAGGCCCGCTCAGCCCCGGCAAGCCGTTCATCCACAATTTTCTACCCATCACCCAGACCAGCGATGGCAACCTGTACGGCGGCGACATGCTGCGGCTGAACATGGCAACCACGCCCACCGACCGGGCATCGGAAGAGTTTCAGATGTTTGCGTACCAGGGACTCGTCCGTGCGGCCGCCATCGGCCTGACCGCCGCGCCGTTTAACCAGACCACCAACCTGGAATTTATCCCCCACATGGATGGCTTCCCGAACGGGCGGCGGCTGGAAGACGACGTGACGACGATTGAGTTGCAAGCCGTGGGCGGCCTCGTCCTCGCCGCCGTGGGCCTGCCCTTCGACGACGCCACCGCCGCCGATTATTCGGACCTTGCCTCGCCGATGCTGGTGGGCGCGCTGACCTACAACGCCGGTCCGACTGCGAACGATGTGCCCCTGCTCCCAACCTTCCCGTATCAGGCCACCCCCCATAGCGGCTACGACTACGTGAAGCAGCTTACGGCCCGCCAACCGGGTGCCGACGTGGGCACCAGCATCGGCGATGTGGGTGGACTGGGCGTGGGGGTACCCCGGGTGTTTATGCTAGAGCAGAACTACCCGAATCCGTTCAACCCGTCCACGACCATTGCCTATCAGGTGTCGCAGGCCGGACCACTGGCGGTGCGGGTGTACGACCTGCAAGGCCGCCTCGTGGCTACCCTTGCCAACGGCGACCATGCCGCCGGGACCCATCAGGTGACGTGGGACGCCGCCAACATGGCGAGTGGTACCTATTTCTACCGCATCGAGGCAGGCGGCCAGACCCTCGCTGCCAAAAAAGCGCTCCTCGTGAAGTGATGCGGTAACCCCCTGTGTGGATTTGTGGGGCGGGGAAATCGTGGCGACCGCATGCGCCCTTTTTCCCTGCCTCTCCACACACCTTTTCGCCTTGCCTTGTCCATTCTACCTTGCCCCAGCCATGAAACACGCACCCCATTTATCACCTCTTTTCCTTTCTGTTGCGGCCCTGATTTTTCTGGCCCTCGGTTTCTGGTATATTGCCGCGCAACTTCCCGCCCCCGAACCAGCGAAGCCGCTTTCCGATCGCCCGGCTCTTCGGCCAGACGCCGCCTTCCTCAACGCCAGCGCCTCGGTAGATTATTACCTTGAACGCCTTGCCAAGCAACCCGATGTGGTGGAAAACTACGTTGCGCTGGCACAGGTGTATCTGCAAGAGGCCCAAGCGACGGCACAGGAAGAGTTGTACATCCCCCGCGCCGAGCGGATGCTGGCGGAAGCGCTGGAGCGCGAACCGACCAACTACCACGCCCGTGTCTTGCAGGCTTCGCTGTTTAACACCCTGCACCAGTTTGAAGAGGCCCGCGACCTCGCCCAGAGCCTTATCGCCGAGCATCCGCGCCATGCGTATGTGTATGGCATTCTCGTGGATGCGCTCGTGGAATTGGGGGCCTACGAAGCCGCCGTGGAAGCGTGTGACGACATGATCGCGTTACGCCCCAACCTCGCCTCGTATGCCCGGGCGTCGTACCTACGCGAGTTGCACGGCGACGGCGACGGTGCCATTGAGGCGATGCGCATGGCCGCCAACGCGGGCGTCGTGGGCCGCGCCGACCGCGCCTGGGCCCTGTATCAACTGGGCAACCTGTACCTGGCCGACGCCGATGTAGACACCGCCGAACGGATCTTTAACGGCATGCTCGAAGAGCGGTCGAACGATGCCTTTGCGGTGGCGGGCCTGGGGCATGTAGCCCTCGTTCGCAGCGACTACGACGAAGCCATCGCGCTGCTCCGCGAAGCCTATACGCTGGCTCCGAGCGATGCTTTCCTCGAACTCCTGGCCGAAGCCTACGCCGCTACCGGCAATGAACGGGCGCTGAACGAAACCGTTGAGAAAATTCAACTCGGCCTGCTGGCAGCCGAAGACATGGGGGAAAACGTCCGCATGGAATACGCCGACTTCCTGGCCGACCAGGATACGATGCTGGACAAAGCCCTAAGCCTGGCCCGTACTGAATACAAACGCCGCCCGAACCACCTGCACGCACTCGAAACCTACGCGTGGGCGCTGTACAAAAACGGCGATGCCCGGGCCGCCGTGCCTCTGATCGAGCAAGCCCTGCGCCTCGGCACCGGCGATGCGATGGTGCACTACCGGGCAGCAACCATATATTACCACCTCGGCCAGACAGAACCAGCGCGTTACCACTTTGAACAGGCCCTGTCGAACAATCTACTTGTGGAAAGCCCTGCTACTGCCGATCTTGCCGCTTCTGCTCTACGCTCTCTGGTTACATCGTAACAATTCACCCAACCAGCTATAACATGGTTAAAAGTATTCTCTTTACCCTCCTCCTTGGCCTTTTTGCCAGCAACGCATGGGCACAATCAGTCATTCGGGGGCAGGTGGTACACGATGAAAACGGTGAGCCCTTACCTGGTGTTAACGTCTACCTCGAAGAAACACAGCAAGGCACCGCAACACGCTTTGATGGGCGATTTGAGATCATCGATGTCGCACCAGGGACCTATACACTTGTTGTCCGCCTCCTCGGCCACGAAACGATTGAGCGTTCCATCACCGCGCCGATGGAAGAAGAACTGCTCCTGCGCCTCGTGGATGAACCCGTCGATCTGGGCGAGGTGCTGGCCGAGGCCGACCGTCCCTACACTGCCGCGTCGTCGGTTGCCATCCGTACGTTCGACCTGCTGACGCGCCCCACGCGGTCGTCGCAAGACCTGCTGCGCCTCGCACCCGGCCTCATCACCGCACAGCATGCAGGCGGCGGCAAGGCCGAGCAGATCTTCATTCGTGGCTTCGACGCCGACCATGGCACCGATGTCGCCATCAGCATCGACGGGATGCCGGTGAATATGGTCTCGCACGGGCACGGGCATGGGTACGCCGACCTTCACTTCATCATCCCCGAAGTGGTAAACCGGATCGACGTGACCAAAGGCCCCCACGCCACCGAGTATGGCAACCTCGCCACGGCCGGAGCCATTGCCTTTTCCACCAAAGACCACCTTGAGGAGAACCTGATCCGGGTGGAAGGCGGCGCCTTCAACACCGCCAGCGTGACGGCCTTGTTCGAGCTTCCCACGTCCGGGCATCACCAGGGAGCGTACCTCGCCGGGCAATTTTACAACACGGACGGCCCCGTTGAGAGTCCGCAGGGTTTCCAGCGGCTCAACATCTTTGGGAAATTCCACACCCACCTTTCCGAGACCGCGCGGCTATCGCTGAGCGCCAGCGGGTTCAGTTCGGCATGGGATGCCTCCGGGCAGATTCCCCAGCGGGCCGTGGACCAAGGCTTGATCAGTCGCTTCGGGACCTTTGATGACCTGGAAGGCGGCACCACGGCGCGGCAAAACGTGAACCTCACCTATCAAGCCGAAAGCGGGGCCAGCGATTTTGAAATTCAGGGCTATGCCAGCCACTACCACTTCAAGCTGTTTTCCAACTTCACCTTCTTCCTCGAAAACCCCGAGGCTGGGGACATGATCGAGCAGACGGACGACCGGGCGCTGATTGGCCTGAACGGGAAGTACCAGTACCGCCAGTCGCTGGGACCCGTCCTGAGTTTGACCACGCTGGGCGGTGGTTTCCGGTCGGACAACATCGAACTCACGCTCTGGCAAAGCCCGGACCGCATCCGCACGGCGACCTTGGTGGATGCCGCCATTGCGGAGCGCAACCTGTTCCTGTGGCTCGAAGAAGAGTTTATTTTCTCGCCACAGGTGCGGCTGCAACTGGGGCTGCGCGGCGACTATTTCACATTTGATGTGAACGATGCGCTGGACCTGACGGTTGACGACCCGGACGTGACGCTGCCCCATGCCTCGGGGTATGCACAACAAGCCATTCTCAGTCCCAAAGCCAACCTCGTCATCAGCCCGACGCGTGATGTCGACGTGTTTCTGAACGGGGGCATGGGCTTTCACTCGAATGATGCCCGCGACGTGGTGCTGGGCCGTCGGATCAAGAACCTGGAGCGGGTGCTGCAGCGACAGGGCATGAACAGCGAGGCGATCAACGATGCCCTGCTGGCCCGCAACTACGACCCGGCCCACCGCGACATCGGGACGCTGCCCCGCGCCGTCGGCGGGGAGATTGGGATGCGTACCCGGCTGCTGGACGACCACCTGGTGCTTTCGGCTGCGCTGTGGAACCTGGACCTCGATGAAGAACTTGTGTTTGTAGGCGATGGCGGTTTCACCGAGCCCAGCGGACGCAGCCGTCGTCAGGGCGTCGATCTGGAAAGCCGCGTGCGGCTGCTGGACTGGCTCACCGCCGACGTGGACGTGAACCTGAGCAAAGGCGAACTGCGCGACGAACCCGACGACGCCAATTTAATCCCACTCGCACCCACGTTTACGTCTACCGGTGGGTTTAATGTGATTCATCCGTCGGGCATCAACGCGAGCCTACGCTACGTTCACGTGGGCGACCGCCCCGCCAACGAAGACGAAAGCGTCACCGCCGAGGGGTATACCTTGCTGAACCTGCTAGCCACCTACCGGCGCGGCCCGATCCAACTCAGCGCCATCCTCGAAAACGTGCTGGATGTGGAATGGAACGAGGCACAGTTCGACACCGAGTCACGGCTTCCGGGTGAAGCCACATCGGTCTCCGAGCTGCACTTCACCCCGGGCAGCCCGCGCAACCTGCGGCTGGGGATCTCTTATTTGTTCTGATCCGCATCGCATTTTGCTTCTGACTATCTCACCGGGGTGTGGAGGTTTCTCTTTCACACTCCGGTGATTTTTTTGTCTCCAAAAATCGCTCACCGCGTGTAGCGTTCTGAATCAGCGCCTGGTGTGCTGTTGCAAAAAATGCCAATATTCGCTCGTTTTGCAGTTTGGCATCATCTTGGTCATAACACTTCATGTCTTCAGTTTGAAAGACACCATGCCGGTTTTTATGAGGTTGAGGGGCTTCAACCGGCATTTACCCTGAAGGGGGATAGCGCACCACCCACCCGGTGCGTATTTCAGAGCGTCTGACGGAGAGCGGCCGTCAGACGCTCTTTTTCTTTTCCCCACTTTCCAGCAAATTGGGCTCTTCCGAAGCTCGCAAATCGGCCCGCACCTGTTCTTCTAACACCGTATCCACCGAGACATCAACCGCCATCGAGGGGTGCGGGACCGGTGGCTTGGGTGCGGTTTCATCCGGCAACTGCCGCAGCATCACCCGGTAGATGGGTTCGGGCATCTGCACTCCCGCCTCGTCCATGGTTTCCTTAATCAGCCGGATCGCCTCGCTCTTGACCTTGCCGAAGTCGGCCTGGCGCTGATCCACCCAGCCGAAGAAACGTACTGAAACCGTGGAGTCGCCCAGTTCTTCGATCAAGGCAAACGGCGGCGGGTCGTCGAGCACACCCGGCATGGCCCGCAGCGTATCAAGGCCGAGCTTGCGCACCTCGCTGAGGTCTTCTTCGGTGCCGATGCCCACCACAAACTCGAAACGGCGGCGGGGATTGCGACTGTAGTTGACAATGGTGCTTTTAAAGACGGTGGCGTTGGAAAGCCGAACATGGTTGCCCTGCGGCGTCATCAGGACGAGTTCACGGGCCGTCATGCGCACCACGGCTCCGGTTTGTCCTTCGAGCAACACCAGGTCGCCCATGTCAAACGGGCGCTGGACGCTGAGCAAGATCCCGGCGAGGTAGTTCTCCACGATGTCCTGAAACGCAAAACCCACCGCGATACCCAACACGCCCGCCGTCCCCAGCACCGCCCCTACGAGCGCCGTCACCCCCAGCACATCCAGCGCCAGCACGAGCCCGATGGCAAACAGTACGGCACTGAGCACCCGGCGCACCAGCCCCTGCACCAGCGGCGTCACCCCAAACCGGTCAAACGGCGTGGTCCAGCGGTGCACCCGGCGCGCCGTCCACCAGAACAACAACAGAATCAGCAGCGCCACGCCCAGCACTGGCAGGTTGGACACCAATGTGTCCCAGTACGACTGGATGCGCGATACCGCCGGGGTAACCCGTGTCTCAATGTCGGTGGCTTGCTCAATGTCGTTGTCTACATACAACACCCCCTCAAACTGCTGTGCCAGCGCCAGCACATTTTCTTCCGCTTGGGCATCCACGACGGTGCCCGAAAGCTTCACCACGCCATTGCGCACGACCACGTCGACCTCGGCAAATTCCTCGATCTCGGCCAATACGGCCTGTATTTGCTCGGCCAGCGCCGTCTCGGGCGCAAGGGGAACAGCCGATTCAATCGCCACCGTATCTGCTACAGCGGTGCTATCCTGTGCACCCGCTACCTCAGCAATCCCAAGAATCACACAACAAACAAACAGAAAACGGTAGATCATAGCCAGGTTCAGGAACGAGCGCGAAGTTTAATGACGTTTTCGATATGGTGGGTGTGGGGGAAAAGGTCTACCGGCTGCACGGCTTCAATAGCGTACAGGTCCTGCAGTTCGCCGAGTTCGCGGGCCTGCGACTGCGGGTTGCAGCTTACATACACAAACCGTTCGGGCCGCAGCGCCGCGATCTGTTTCACCACCTTCGGATGCATCCCTGCACGGGGCGGATCGACGATGAGGACATCGGGGCGGCCATGCTGACGCACAAAATCGGGCGTAAACAGCTTGAGCATGTCCCCCGCCACAAAGGTGCAGTTCGTCACGCCGTTGGCTTTTGCGTTGGCGCGGGCGTTGGCGACGGCTTCTTCAACCAACTCAACCCCCACCACCTGCCGCACGGCCGCAGACACAAACAGCGAAATCGTCCCGGCCCCGCAATACAGGTCGTACACGAGATCATCAGGCTGGAATCCGGCGAAATCACGGGCCACTTCATATAACCGTTCGGCCTGGCGCGTGTTGGTCTGAAAAAAGGCATTGGGCGCTATTTCGAAGCGGTACGACCCGATGGTGTCGTGGATGACGCCCGGCCCGAAGACGGTGTGCATCGCCTCGCCGTAGGCCGTTTGTGCAACGCCGGTATTGATGATATTGACGAAGGTGGTGACTTCGGGGAAGTGTTCCTGTAGATGACCGGCCAGTTGCTGCATACGGTCGGCATCGTACCCATTGGTAACAAGTGCCACCATCGTTTCGCCCGTATTTGTGCCTTGACGAATGACAAGATGCCGCAGGAAGCCGTGGTGCGCCTTGATGTGCCAGGGCTTCCACCCGTGCGCCTTTGCAAACGCCCGCACACCGTTGACCAGCCGCACGCTCAGTTCAGATTGCAGGTGGCATTCCTGCAAATCGAGCACCTTCAAATAATTACCCGGCACATGCAGGCCAAGGGCAAAGTCGGTGTCGAAGGACGTGCCCGACGCAATTTCGTCGGGTGTCAGCCAGCGGTGTTGGCTGAACGAGAACTCCATCTTGTTGCGGTAGAAGTACGTCTCTGCTGCACCGAGCGTAGGGTGGATAACGAGGGAAGCAGCATCAAAGCCGCCCTGATGCGCCAGCGCCTCTGCCACACTTTGGCGCTTGGCCTCAAGTTGGGCTTCGTACGAGACGTGCTGCCATTTACAGCCGCCACAGGTACCAACATAGCGACAGCGGGGCTCCGTACGCAGGGTACTGGGCGAGAGGACCTCCAGCAGCCGCGCTTCCGCAAACCCTTTCTTCCGTTTGAAGATGCGAGCCCGTACGCGGTCGCCCGGCACGGCACCTGCCACAAACACGACGTAGCCGTTTACCCGGGCGAGGCTTTTCCCCCGGTCGGCGAACTTTTCCATGGTCATCTCAACCTGTTCGCCCTTTTTGATCCGTGGGGGTTTTGGGGGTTGTTCCATCCGTTTTGCCACCTTATTAAAAAAGCCTCCCTCCTACAGCGCATGAACCCGAACGTTTCCTGCCGCACGCGCCCTTCACACCTCCTCTCCGATGTCCGAGGCGAGGTACCGCTGCAACGCCCCGTGTAGCAACCGGCGGGCGGCCTCTTTGCCTTCAGCCTCTTCCAACATTTGCAGCAATTCTACCTGCCGTGCGGCCAGCGTCCGCGCCAGCGCCAAGGCCACCTCGGCCCCTGCCTGGGGATTACGCTTAAGCATCATCTTGAGGTCGGGACTAAAAAAACCCAGCACGGTGGCCTCGGTCAGGGCCTGGGCGGTTTCCATGCGCCTGAAATTGCCCAACAACGACAGTTCGCCAAAACATTCTTTTTCCAGAACCTGGCGCACCTCGCGTACCTCCGTGGTTTGCATACCGCTGAGCAACCGTACCCGCCCTTGCTTTACCACATACATTCCCATACCGGGGTCGCCTTCATAATACAGATACTCCTCGCGGCGGTAGCGACGCACATGCATCACCTGCGCCATTTCGCGCAGCACGCCCGATGAGAAGTGCCGAAACAGCGGGACTTCCTGCAAGGTTGCGGCGATTTCGCGCAGGTGGGCATCTTCTTGTCGATGGAATATCCGCCGGTACAGCGTGCCCAAGGCCCGGGTGACAGTGTTGGTGGCAGACATGGATTTTGACGCAGGTTAGAAGGCGTGCCCAATTCCAAAATACGGCGTAGGACGTCCAAAGGCTTGTGGAAACCAATCGCCTGACATTTCCGGGTCATGGATCCGGTAGGCGAGATCCAGACGCACAATCAAATATTCCCAGGCAATACGCAACCCCACCCCGGAGCCTACGCCCACTTCTCGGAAAAAAGAGTTGAACGCAAAGGTTCCGCTGGCAGCAGCGTCATCGCCAAAACCCGGATTGCGCGGCCCGAACCACACATTGCCCACATCCGTAAACACCGCCCCAATCCAGTCGGCGGTAACCACGTTGCGCAACAGGGTACGCCGCAGTTCAACACCCGCCTCCAGCTTGATGTCGCCCCCCAGGAACGTGGTTTCATCTCCCGCCTCGCCAAAGCTGGCCCTTCCGGGCCCCAGTTCACGCAGCCGCCACCCCCGCACACTCGATGCCCCGCCGCTGTAGAACCGGCGATCGAAGGGCACCACCGTGGCCCGGCCCAGCGGATGCGCCCAGCCGCCCACCACTTTCCAGGCAAGCACGTTGCGGGGAGAGAGGGGGCGATAGCGGCGTAAATCCATTGCGATGCGCAGGTACTGGCGATAGATCAGGTCATTTTTGGCATCCCGACTGCCTAAGAAATCGAGACCCGGGATGCTGCCTTCAACGGTACCCGGCGAAAACACCCAGCGGTCGAAGAGGTACGGCAGGTTACCGCCCAGTTCCGCCGCCGCCTCATAACTGTAACCCTGCTCCCGCCGCAGCGGGTTTATGTTGGCAGCACGCACCGTATAGCGCAGGGCGTTGTTGACCTGAGGCTGGGTGTAATCCTCCAACAGCTGCGCCAACCGGATGCGATCTGCAATAGAGAGGCTGTCTTGTCCCGTAAAGGCCCCGAGGAAATTGGCTTCAAAGTTGGCGGTGGTGTCCGGGTTGCTGAGACTCACATCGAGCAAATCAACAAACGACGTGAGCGTGGGGGTGTGTTGAAGCTCCAGCCGGGTACGGGTGCCGCCGCGCCCTCGGATAATCAACCCCAGTTCATCCCGCCGCGCCGTGAGCAGGGTGAGCGACAGGCGCGTCCGCGATTGATACAGCCCCAGTGCTTGGTCCAACCCACCAAAAGGCCACACCAAATAGGGCAGCGTGAGCGCCACCGACGCCTCGGCCTGCGCAGCATTAAAGAGGGTGGAATCCAGGTCTGCCGCGATGGAACCCGACGTACCGATGGTAAAGGTTTCGCCTGCCCCGCGCAGGTTGGTGTTGGCATACGACATGCCCAACCCCGTTCCCAGTTCATTGTCGGCCCCCGCCAGCACCACGCTGCGCTGTAGCATAAACGTCTCGAACCGGACCTGATGGCGTTCGCGGGTATGTAACTCAATGCGGTGCGGCAAATAGGGAATGCCCGCCTTGTGAACAGTATCGGCGCGGAGGGGCGCAATATCGCTGAACGAAAACACGCCCGTGCCCTCCAGCCGTCGCTTGGTCGCCAGCAGTTTATCCTGGCTATATCGTTCACCGGGCGCAAACCGCAATGACCGCTGCAACAAACCCGCCCGGAGCCGACTTTCTCCCGTAGTGGCCCATGTCAGCAGCCCACCCTCGCCCGCCGCCAGCGTGTCTGCTCGTGGGGCCACGTCGGGTTCGGGGCCTTCTATAAAAAAATGCACGCCTCCAAACTGGTACCGCAGCCCTGGGTTGATCTGAAACGTCACATCGAACGAATCCGTCGGTTGGGGAAAGATGATGGCGCGGATCGAGTCGCGGGTGATGGCAGCATACCCTTGGTTGCGCAGCAACGCCAGCAGACGGCGGCGTTCTTCCAGCAACAGCGGTTCGGAATACCGCTGGTTATCCGCCTGGAAATGCAGAGGGGCCACAGGGTTTATTTGCGCAGGCTGTAGCAGCGACGACCGCACTACCTGTTGCTGCGTTTCGGGAGCGAGGACGCCCAATCCTTCGTACCGTACCGTGCGAATATAGGTGGCTGCACCCGGCGTGATGGCAAAGGTCACCCGCACGCGTTCTCCATCCCGCAACGTGTCGATGCGGGCGGCTACCGCTACACTGCGGTAGCCCTCTTGCTGGTAAAACAACCGGAGGCGTTCCACATCGGCTTCTACGAGTGCGGGGTCATACCAGGCGGGGGGTTCGCCGCTGTTCTTCAAGCCCCGGCTGATGCGCGTGCCCAGCTTCCCGCCTTCGCCGACGCGGTATAACCACCGCCACCACGTAAAGCCTGGGATGCCCAAAAACCGACGGTTGGCCTGGGTACGGACGCGTACCGCCAGGCTTTCTTTAGGAAAAAGACCCGGTGCCTCAAACCGTACCGCATCCACAATCAAGGTATCCGAACGCACAACCTGAGCATACAGCGGCGTTTTGCATCCTCCTGCTGCCAGCAGCCCCAGCACAACCCCTGCCCATACGGTGGCCCCTTTCACCTTCCACAACCGCTTGCGACCACCCATAGACCCTCAGCCCATAAAAAAGAGTGGTTTGCCCCGTGGATTATCCCAACACTTTACCCGCTGCTATTCGTCGGCATAATAAAAATCATCATCCGCCGTGGGATAGTCTGGCCAGATTTCCTCAATGCTTTCGTACGGCTCTCCATCATCTTCCAGTTCCTTCAGGTTTTCGACGACTTCCAGGGGCGCGCCGGTACGCTCCGCATAATCAATCAATTCCTCCTGGGTGGCTGGCCACGGCGCATCTTCGAGGTAGGAAGCCAGTTCGAGCGTCCAATACATATGTACGAAATAGGGGTTTGTTAATGCATCAATGAAAGGAGTAGCAGCAACCCTTTCGGGGAGGCACTATAGGATGCACAACCGAGAAATGCAACCATTTTTATCCACAAACCCCTTCCCGCAAACCAATGCCCGGTCGCTCCGCTTCGCCTGAGCCATCTATTTCCCCCTTTCGGCAAAAGCAACAGCCTGCTCCCATTCCTTGTCTCTCTGAAAATGATGGCGGATGAGATCCCGTGCTGAGCCTCTTTTCCTCGCCCTTCGGCTTTTATACCAAACCGCTCCTGCTTTTGAACCTGCTGCTTTTCCTCCCTGATGGCTGCTGCTCCTGTTTCTCGGTTGGTATTGCTGGTATCCCTGCTTCTGTTTGCACTCACCCAGCAAGCCTGTTTTTTGCCCCCTGAATGTGTCCCTGATTCCGAAGCCTTTGATGAAGAGGCCTGCTTTCAAGAAGTCGGTCTGCTGGCCCTTTTGTTGTTTGGCCCGCCATCCCAGCGCCCGCCTGCACCCAACCTGTGCCCCTCGCCCCTTCTTTGCACCCCCACAAACTGCTTCTTTGCTGCTGAAAACGGACACTTCCATGCATCGGATGCAGACATTGCTCCCTGGACCGGCGACCTGGCCACTCCGTACGCGACC
>JAUIDY010000130.1 GCA_030428385.1 Rhodothermia bacterium
TGACATGTCGCGGAAATATTGTTGGGTGCTCCTTTGGTGTCTAGTGTTCGCCGTTCCTACGCAGGCCCAGGACCTCTGGCTGATGAAAGGGCACGACGCCCGGCGCACGGGGCAGAGCCTGTCGAACGGACCACGGGCAATTGATCCCATGCGGTCGTGGACAGCGCCCGCTCCGGCGGGTGATGTCATCAACATTGGCGCGACGGTGACGGACACGGGGGTGTACTTCGGCACGTGGGGACTTTTGCGACGCACCGAAGATCCCGACCCGCGCCTGTGGGACAAAAGCGACGGCAAGGTGTTTGGGCTCGATATCGAAACGGGCGCGTCGCTGTGGGGCGGACCGCTGGACCTGGACCTTGTGGCTCGGTGTTACGAATTGGACGGACGAACGCGCACCGGGACCGACTTGCTCTTTTGTGGCCTCTTTAACACGTACCACACCACGTTCTACAATGGCACCGTCGAAGGGCAGGCCGCCGTTGATACCAGCCGCAACGTGATGTATGTCGGGCGCGGCGATGGCAAGCTCTTCGCCATCGACCCTAACGCAGGTACCATCCTTTGGCGCTACGAAACCTTCAATCCTGAATTTCCTGAAGACCCCGACGGCGGTGGCGAGCTCATTAGCTCACCGCTGCTGGCGCCCGATGGCACGGTGTACGTGGGGTCGTGGGGCGAGGGGCCGTATGAAACCCATGCGTTTTATGCCATCAACCCGGACGGAACGTTGCAGTGGCGCTACCCGACGCCCACCTCACTGACGCATCGGTTCTTTGCTTCGCCTGCCCTCAGCCCGGATGGCGAAACGATATATGCCAGCACCTTTTTGGACGATGGTGGCGAAAATCCGGGCACGCTGTACGCCTTCCACCGCGATCCGTTGGGTGCCACATCGGATGAAGAGCGGCTCAAGTGGGCGCTGGACCTTTCTGTAAACGATCGACCCGTCTGGACCGTTACGCTGGCGGTGGGCAGCGATGGCACCATTTACGTTGGCGGCTTTTACACGCAGGGTTTTCTCATCATCCCCGTGCTGGTCGCCATCGAGGATCAGGGGGGAACGCCCGCGTTCCGGTGGAACACGCCCTACCGTGATTTTCCCGATGGGGCACAGCTTATACTTGGCATCGCGCTGCGCGAGGAGGCAGGGAAGACGCAGCGGGTGTATGTAACCACCGCCAACCAGGGCACGCCGCTGTTTAACGCCAAGGAGGACGGCATGCTGTATGCTGTCGACCCTGCCACAGGCGAAACGCTGGGCAGCTACGATCCCTCGGACGAGGTGCCGGAAGCCGTCGGCGGCATCAACTCACCGGCGATTGGCGCGGATGGGACGATCTATTTTGGGGTACGCGGGCGGTACGGAGCCGATGAAGTGGCTGGGCAGTATTTCGCTGTCACGTTCGACGAACAAAGCGGGCAGTTCACGCGGCTGTGGAATGAAGCGGTAGACGGCTACGTGGAGTGGAACCACCCGGCAATTGGTCCTGATGGCGGGTTGTATGTGGGCAGTTCGCGCAGCGGAAGCGAAGAGTCTACCCGTGTGGCGACGTACTTTGAGGGTGAAATCCCGGACGGTACAACGCCGCTGTTCTATGCGTTCAAAGGTCCGACGACGCCTGTTAGCACCGAGCTTGCCGAACAACCTTCCTTTTCGGCATTACGCAGCGTGTATCCCCATCCGGTATCTGGCATTGCCACCATTGCATGGGACGCCGCCCGTCCCGGTGTCTATCGGCTAGACGTGGTGGATGTGCTCGGTCGCGTGGTGGCAGTGTTGGTCGATGGGACCTTTCCGGCAAGCACCCAACGGCTGCGTTGGGACAAGGTCTCGCTGGCGAATGGTGTCTACCTGCTCCGTCTGCAAACGCCCGACGCGATCTACACCCGCAGCGTCTTGGTACAGCGGTAGCAGCCGTCGCAAGGCAGTCACAAACTCCAGCTATTGCCCACCTCTGACACCGGGATACAACCGATCTGCTCGCCGGGAATGGGGTCGTACACCAGCACTTCCTTGCCGATGTGCTCGGACGTAAAATAGCCCCACAGCGTTAGCGACTTGATCTCGCGGTAAAAGCCAACCGGCTGCTGCTCCCCAATCGTTCCGCCCCAGATATTCGGATTGTAGGTGCCCGCCGCCTCTTCTTCTTGGGTCAGGATTTCGTGGCGCTGATCCGTGTCCATCTCGGCAAATGCCGTCCCCAACGCCTCCTGCGCGCGGGCGTCGAAGGCGTCGATTTCGGCCAGCATATTTTCCTGCGCCTCGGCAGGCATCAGTTCCTTGATCACCAGGTCGATAAACACATCCACGTTGAGGTCGAGCGCACCGGGCGTGTCGGTGGCAGGCAGAATGGTGTCTACCAGCGCCGAGATGGTGCGGGCCTGCGTGTTGTTCAGGATGAGCGGCTGCCAGCCGGGGCGGGCCACGTTCTGGCAGGCTTGCCACTGGGTGAGCAGGGCGGGCGTGGCTACGCTGGCTCCCATGAGCCAGGCGGTTTTCTTCAGGGCGTCGCGTCGGTTCATGGGTTACAGGGTTTGGCTTTTGAGGGCTTCCACGGCGTAGTTGGCCGCACGGGCAGTGAGGGCCATGTACGTCAGCGACGGGTTGACGCACGACGACGAGGTCATGCAGGCCCCGTCGGTCACGAAGACGTTTTGTACGGCGTGCACCTGGTTGTTGCCGTTCAAGACGGAGGATTCGGGGTCGCGGCCCATGCGGGCGGTGCCCATCTCATGCACGCCGTGCCCGGGCACATGTTCGTTGTCGAACGACACAATGTCGGTGCAGCCCATCCGCTGCAGCATCTCGACGGCGTCTTCCCGGATCTGGTAGTTGATGGCCTTTTCGTTTTCCTTAAACTCGCAGTCGAGGTTGAGCACGGGCTGGCCCCACGCATCCAGGGTGTTCGGATCGAGGGTGACCTGGTTATCGTGGTAGGGCAGGCATTCGCCGAAGCCGGTGATGAAGAAGCTCCACGGCCCCGGCGTAAACAGCCCGTCCTTGAAGTCGGCCCCGAAGCCGGGGTCATTGGTTCCGGCAGACCAGTTGGCCCGGCTCGCCGCACCCTGATAGCCGAAGCCGCGCACGAACTGGTCGGTACGGGTCGCGTCGTCCAGGTTCACATAGCGGGGGATGTAGATGCCGTTCGGGCGGCGGCCTTTGTAATACTGATCCTCGAAGCCTTCCACCGTGGCCATCGCGCCCACCTTAAAGGTGTGATCCATCAGGTTGTGGCCGAGTTCGCCGCTGTCGTTCCCGAGACCGTTGGGAAAGCGGGCAGAGGTGGAATTCAGCAGAATACGGGTCGTGCTCAGCGTGGAGGCGTTGCAAAAGATGATGCGGGCGTTGTACTCGATCACGTCGTGCGTCTCGGCGTCGATGACGCGCACGCCCGTCGCTTTGCCGGTGCTGTCGTCGTATACAATCGACTGGGCGATGGAGAACGGACGGATGGTGAGGTTGCCGGTGGCGTGTGCGGCGGGGAGCGTGACGGCGTTGCTGCTGAAATAGGCACCGTACGGGCAGCCCCGGTCGCAGCGGTTGCGGAACTGGCATTTGCCCCGCCCATTCAGCGGCTCCGTCAGGTGCGCCACGCGCCCAATCGTCAGGTAACGGCCCGGAAAGTGCTGCTCGATTTGCTCCTTGGCGTACTGCTCCACGCAGTTAAGTTCCATCGGGGGCAGGAAGTGGCTGTCGGGCAGATGTGGTAGCCCCAGCGCCTGCCCACTGATCCCGGCGAACTTCTCCACATGCTCGTACCACGGCGCGAGGTCGGCGTAGCGGATGGGCCAGTCCACGCCGTGCCCATCGCGCAGGTTGGCCTCAAAGTCGAGGTCGCTCCAGCGGTAGCATTGTTTGCCCCACAGCAGCGAGCGCCCGCCCATCTGGTGCGCCCGCACCCACGTAAACGGCTTGGTCTCAGTGTACGGGTTTTCGAGGTCGTTGGCGTAGAAATGTTTGTTGTTCTCGCCCACAAACCCGGAGCGCCCTGCCAGGTGGTGCTTCTGCTGGTCTTCCGGCTTCATCGCACCGCGCAGGTCCAGATCCCACGGGTCGTTGTTCATCGTCGGGTAATCCTTCACGTGCTCTACGATGCGCCCCCGTTCCAGTACCAGCGTTTTGAGGCCATTTTCGCAGAGTTCTTTGGCCGCCCACCCGCCGCTGATGCCAGAGCCAATCACAATGGCGTCGTAGGTGATGTCTTGCTGGGCGTCGATGTTGAAGTTGGGCATGGCACCGGGTGCTTGGTGGGAGGTGGAGGGGCAAGATAGGAAATGACGGCGGATGAAGTAACCGATTACGTTCAATAAAAAACAGACCGCCCACGCCGTCTTTGCAGGGCGACAATTTGAGGGCAAAGTCAAAAAAGGACGGTGGACATTTCTCGCCGTTTGCTGTATATCAGGCCATGCCTGTGTTTTCATCTCCCTCCATATCCACGAGTCCCTTGTGGGCGGTCACGACGTACTTCAACCCGGCAGGGTATCGGAGCCGCTTTCAGAACTACCACCTGTTCCGGAAACATCTGCCGGTGCCGCTGCTCACCATGGCGCTGGAGTATCGTTCCGAGCCCGAGTTACAACCCGGCGATGCCGATATCCTTGTACGGATCCACGAGGGCGACGTGATGTGGCAAAAGGAACGGCTGTTCAACGAGGCGTTGCGCTATCTGCCGCCGCACTGCACCAAGGTGCTTTGGCTGGATGCCGATGTGATCTTCCCCGATCCAGAGTGGGTGGAACGTGTGCAGCAGGCCCTGGAGCAATCGCTGGTGGTGCAGCCGTTTTCCAGGGTCGCCAATGTGTATGCTTCCGAGGTGCCCGAGATGGTGCGCACCCATCGGTATCAGGAGGCACCGCCGTATGAAGTAGGGTCGGCCTTTTTGTTTTCCCAAGGGCAGTCGCCTTCCAACCGGCGGGAGATAAAAGAGGCGCAAGGGAAACGCCGCATCATCTCAAGTCCTGGTATTGCTTGGGCCACCGACCGTGCCTTGATGGAAACGCTCGGTTTTTTTGATCCGCTGATCATCGGCTCGGGAGATATCGCTTTCTGGTCGGGGGTTTCCGGGGACCACGACAACTTTGTGGCCATCCAGCGTCCCACAAAAGTGATGGACCTGTGGAAGACATGGGCGCAGCGTGCATACGCCCTCACCGGTGGGTCGATTGGCTACGTGGATGCCTGGGCGCTCAACCTGATGCATGGAACGTACAAGAACCGCCGCTATTCCAAGCGATGGCTGCTGCCGATTGCGCATCATTTTGACCCCGCTGAAGACCTGCGTATCGGGCGGGAAGGCGCGTGGTTGTGGAACAGCGACAAACCCGATCTACATCAAGGGCTCGTCCAGTATTTTAAGCAGCGGCGAGAAGACCAACCGGCGGCGATATAACCGCCCGATGAAATGTTTACCGGGCATGACACTACCGTGGCACCGGGGCGTTGTTACGATGGAGACACTTTCTGTGGAACGAACCACCCCATCCCTTCGGTATGACAGCCGTTTCTGTACTACGCCCGCCCACCGCGCCTGCAATGCCCCGCCATCCCCGTGACGTACTGAAGTCGGTTTTTGGCTACGATGCCTTTCGGTTGCAGCAAGAAGCCATCATCGAGCGGGTGCTGAACGGGCAGGATGCGCTGGTCATTATGCCAACGGGAGGGGGCAAGTCGCTGTGTTACCAGATTCCGGCCCTGATCCAGCCCGGCGTTGCCATTGTGGTCTCGCCGCTGATCTCGCTGATGCAGGATCAGGTGGAGACGCTGCGTCAACTGGGTGTGCGGGCTGCGTTTCTCAACTCCAGCCTGACCCGCACCGAACAGCGTGTGGTGGAGCGTCAACTCGACGGCGGCGACCTCGACCTGCTGTATGTGGCCCCGGAACGCCTGCTGATGCCCGAGTTTCTGGAGCGGCTCGACCGGGTACAGATTGCGCTGCTGGCCATCGACGAGGCGCACTGCATCAGTCAGTGGGGGCACGACTTCCGGCCCGAGTACCTGAAAGTGGCCGAGGTACGCCGTCGGTATCCGCAGGTGCCGTGCCTCGCCGTCACCGCCACCGCCGACGAACCGACGCGCCGCGAAATCCTCAAGCGGTTGCAACTGGCTTCTGATGGGCTGTTCGTAACGGGCTTCGACCGGCCCAACATCCGCTATGCGGTGACGCTCAAAAGCAAGCCGAAGCAGCAACTGCTGCGGTTTATCCGAGAAGAGCATGACGGGGATGCGGGCATTGTCTATTGCCTCTCGCGCAAATCGGTGGAGGAAACAGCGGCCTGGCTCTCCGAAGAAGGCATCGAGGCGATACCGTACCACGCAGGGCTCAAAAAAAGCGAGCGGCAGGAGAACCAGGAGCGGTTTCTGAACGAGGAAGGGCTGGTGGTAGTAGCCACGGTGGCCTTTGGGATGGGCATCGACAAGCCGAACGTACGGTTCGTGGCGCATTACGATGTGCCCAAGAGCATTGAGTCGTATTACCAGGAGACGGGCCGTGCCGGGCGCGACGGGCTGCCTGCGACGGCGTGGATGCTCTACAGCATGGCCGATGTGGTGATGATGCGCAAGATGCTGGAAGGCAACGGTCCCACCACCAACCACCAGTGGGCGCAGCAGCACAAGCTCAACGCGATGGTGGGCTACTGCGAGACGGTGCAATGCCGTCGGGGCGTCTTGCTGGGCTACTTCGGCGAGCCGCTGCCTGAAGCCTGTGGCAACTGCGACACCTGCCTCGAACCCATCGAAACGTGGGATGGCACGGTGGCAGCCCAGAAGGTGCTCTCGTGCATCTACCGCACGGGGCAGCGCTTTGGGGCGGGGCACGTCATCGACGTGTTGCAAGGGCGGGACACGGACAAAATCCGCCGTTTTGGGCACGACCGCCTGTCGACCTACGGCATCGGCGAGGACCGCAGCAAAACGGAGTGGCGCTCCGTGGTGCGGCAACTGGTGGCGGCGGGCTATCTCAGCGTGGATGTGGACGGTTACGGCGGCTTGCGCCTCACCAACGCCTGCGGCCCCGTCTTAAAAGGCGAAGAATCCGTCCACCTGCGTAAAGACCCGAAGCCGCAGAAGAAGAAAAAAGCCTCCCGCTACACCGGCGACCTGCTGCCGACCACCCCTGCCGAAAAAGCCCTGTTCGACCACCTGCGCGACGTGCGGCTCGATCTGGCCCGCGAGCAGGGTGTGCCGCCTTACGTCATCTTTCACGACAGCACCCTCGCCGCGATGGCGAAACACCCGCCGAAGGACCTGGGCGACTTTGCCGAACTCCCCGGCGTCGGCGAGGCGAAGCTGAAGCGGTATGGCGCGGTGTTTCTCGAAGCCGTGCTCAACTTTGACGCGGCTTGAACCCGCCGAACAGCGCCAACTCCATCCATTTCCAGTAGCAGTCCACGTCCTGGAAGCCGATGCCGCGCAGCCATGCCAGTTGCGGCGCTACCTGCGCCAGTTTGTTCGACGGATCTTCCTGTTCGGCAGTGATGCCCATCGCGTCCAGAAACCGCTGATGCAGCGCAGGCGTGGCGGAAGCGACGTGTTCGAGGTTCATAAACACCCCGCCCGGCTCCAGCAGGTCAAAAATCTCGGCATAGAGCGATTGTTTGCGGGCGTCGTCGCAGTGGTGGATGGCAAAGCTGGAGACGATCACATCGAACGTGCCCATCTCTGGCAGCGGCTCGTCCAGGTCATGCGCCATCACATCCACCAGCGGGTCGTCCCCGAACCGGGCCTCGGCAGCTTCCAACATCGTCGGCGAAAAGTCGAGCGCCACGCCCTGGGCTTCGGGTCGGTCGATGCGGAGGAGCGCCAGCAACCGCCCGTCGCCCGCGCCGAGGTCGAGGACACGCCGGGCGGATCGGGGGACAAAATTTAGCAAGACCGCTTCGCCATCAGCGCGGTGGGGAATCTGGTCGGCCATCGCCAGGTAGGCCAGGGCGTGTTCGACGGTGGCATATTCGTTGAAGCTCATACGGCAAGGTGGAGACGAGAAGGGGGACCTACTTTAAAAATAGGCGTTTCTTGCGGGTAAAGCGGCGATCAACAATTACGAACCGGCAAGTGCTTCAAAAGAATGTGGTTTGAATCCCTAACGGGCTTTCGCGAGCAATCTCCGGCGCAGGTACGCGCCAACCTGATCATTGAAGGCCACACTCTCACATCGGCGATGAATGGCCGGAAATTGGTTTTTGGAGAGTTAGAAACACCAACGCTGGGGGAATTGCGGGCGCGTGCCAAAAAGCGTACGCAGAGGACAGGAAAACATACGCTTCGAGAGGTGGTCGCAGATGTCCAGCACTTGCATCAGGAGGCCGACAATGCGGGGGCGATGTTTCAGGTCGCCTCGCAGTTTAACCTGCTCGAAATGGTGTCGCCGCAGGTGACGCCGGAGCACGGCGTGGGCATCTATGAGCACGACCGCACACAAGGACCGGCCTGCGCCATCGCAGCAGGGGCAGGCACGATCTACCGCAATTATTTCGTTGAGGTGAATGGACAGATCGGACAGTCGGCGAAAAATCAGATCGATTGCCTGTATGATCTGGGAGTCAAGTTGGGCAACACCGAGGGGCGACTGTGGACGATGAAAAACGGCTATGCCCTTCCCTCGGAAGCGGGACTGCAGGAGGTTTCGGAACGCCTTTCTGCGATGAACGAGGAGGAGCGGGATGCCCTGCGAGGTGCGCTCCGCATTGGGGTGCAGTGGGATACGCAGGTGACACTCGGCGAATGTGTCCATCAGGTGACGCAGGCTTATTGCTCAGCCCTGCCTGTGGCCTATTCGATGCTGGACGCCGAGTTGTGGGAGGCATTCGCGCAATTGGTGCTGGAGGCCTCCTATGAAGCAACGCTGTGGGCGGGCGTGCTCAACGCGGAACGCACGGGCAACCGTACGGTCTACCTGACCCTGCTCGGCGGCGGTGCGTTTGGAAACCAGAATGCGTGGATCTTTGCTGCGATGCACCGTGCCCTCAAACACGTTGCCCATGCCCCGCTCGATGTCGCCATCGTCAGCTATGGGGCTTCAAACCCCAGGGTACAGGCATTGGTCAACGCTTGGTGATGCGTTGCTGACCGTCTAGATTAGAGCAAAGCCGTCAATTCCGTTTTCGTCGTTTGAGCTTACGCATCATGTCCTTTTTATGGTCATCACGAAGCTCCGAAGGAGCTGTGGTGATCTCATCCCGACAGGAAAAAGCACCACAGACGGGGTGTGATCGCCTGTCGCGAATGCTCCTCGTGACGACGATTTGAATGCATTGAAGTGAAAAGAACCATGTCTGTTACCTGGGACGGGGTCACCACCGCCGACGCGCTGAAAGCGAACTACGTCGCGGCCCGCCACGCGCTGGCGGATGCAGCGCGGGATTTTAAGTGGGACGATGTGTTTGCCGTCCTCGACCAAAACTGGGCGCGGGTGAACGCGTGGCGGCTCGACGGGAAGTCGTGGTACACCCCGCTGCATCAGGCGGCCTACGGCAATGCCCCGCTTTTGATGGTAGAGCAACTGCTAGCGCGGGGCGCATGGCGCTCGCTGCCCACGGCAACAGGCGAACGCCCGGTTGATATCGCTCGTCGCAAAGGCCATACGAAGCTGTATGGCATCCTTCAGCCTGATTACAAACACGACGTTCCACCGGAGGTGCTGGCAAAGGTCCAGACGCATTTTCACACCATGGTTCGGGAGCGGGCGTCCCAACTCATCGAAAAGTATATGCTCCGGTTGCCTGAATTAAGCGTAATGCTGGAATTGCAATCACCCGACATGTCGTTTCCCGTGCCCGGCATGTACGGCGGGTTTTATTATCGGCTCGTCGCGCCGGGAGCGGAGGCTAAACTCGTCTGCGAAAGCTGGTCGCGGGTGGTGGGCGGATCGGGGCAGCGCCACGAAATCACCGCCGACGGGTGTACGCTGGTGGCGGAAGGGTTTGTTTAACCAACAAAGGCGGAGCAACTGATGTCGCTCCGCCTTCTTGGGTCAAGAATTGGTGCCGATCAAACGCGCAGCAGGTACTGGAACTTGAAGAATATCTGCCGCTGGCTCTGACGGTAGAACGTTTCGGTCGGGGTGCCGAGGCGCTGGTAGCTGTTAAAGTCGTGCGTCGAGCCCACGTGAAACGCGCTGAACGGGTTGATGCGGTACGTGATCAGCGGGTCGATTTCCAGCCGCTCGGAGAAGTCGTTGTACTGTACCACGAGGCGCGTGAAGAACTGCTTCGTAAACTGGTAATTCAGGCGCGTGCGGGCAATGTAGCCGCTAAAGATGAGCTCCCGTGTATCAGGATGCTCCAACTCGGCATAGGTAAACTGCGGCTCCAGCACCAGACGCTGCGTCGGGCGGATGGTGCCCCAGGCTTGCAGGTCGAAGTTGTACCCCAGGACAGGGTTGTCGGGATTGCGGTTGATGGAGCGTCCCTTGGCGACAAACAGGCCCAAACGGACGGGTTTGCTGAAATTGCTGTTGACGTTCATCATCAACCGCGTGATGCCCCGAAAGTCGGTACCGGCAAAGCGCTCGTTGGAGACCAGGATGTACCGAATGTTGACGTTGGTCTGCGCCTTCAGCGACAAAAACAGGTTGGGGGTGATAAACTCATCTTTCCGCAAGCCATCGAAGTTCCACACCTTCCCAATCCACACGCCCGGTTGAATCCGGTTGATGAAGCCGACGTTTTCCGGGTAGAACGTGTAGCTCTGCGACGAGAAGAGGAACCGGTTGTCGTTCTGCGTCACAAAGCCGTTGTCGGTGCGGAACGTGGGGTTCGTCTCGGTATAGTTGACGAAGTAGTTCCAGTGCCGCGCGTTACGCTGGAAGTTGAGGTACGTCGCATACCCGCCAAACGACTCGCCATCAAAGGCGGCGGTGTGTTTGCCGTCTGCAAACGTCTCCATGCCGAATCCTTCCGAGAGCGAAGGATCGTTGGGCTCTTCCGTGTAGCTTCCCACAAACTGAGCTTCGAGGGTGTATTTGGTCAGGAAGCGCCACGCACCATCTACGCCGAACGTAGAGCCGGAACCACCAGCTTCAAGCCGCCGGTCAGTGGCCAGCGCGCCGATGTACGAGTTGTCCTCGAAGTTGTGCTGCACGCGCAGGATGTTCGAGAAGCTCTTGCCGCCGCTGGCTAATTCGCTGCTTTCCTCAAACGGCACCAGGATTGGGGAGTCGTTGTCACGGGCTCCGATATAGCCCACGCTCGTTTGCCCGAATCGTCCGGTCAGTTTGGTCGCGGCGATGGGGTTGTTGATCGAGCGGGTGTAGACGGTGGAAATGTTGGTGCTGAACAACTCGCTGCCTTCCTGGAAGAAGGGACGGCGTTCGGGAAAGAACAGCGCAAACGACGAGTTCACATCAATCTGGGCCACGTCGGCTTCGATCTGACTAAAATCAGGGTTCACCGTCGCGTCGAGCGTCAGGTCGCTGGTGATGCCGTATTTCAGGTTAAAGGACGGTTCGGCATCCACACGGTCATTGTCGAACCCGGAATCGGGATCACCCGAGTCCACCAGACCACCGGAGTGGCTTCCGGTGATGGCCGGTAGGATTTCGAGGTTTTTACCCGACGTGATGCCACGCATCCCCGACAAATCGCCGAACTGGCACGAAAAGCAGGGGTCATCGCGGTCCATGGCTGCCCATGAATAGGTGCTGCGGCTCTCGCGGGGGTGGGTGATCCAGAACGTCGCTTTCCAGTTTTGCACCTCTTCCTTCGGAAAGCGGAAGCTGCGGAATGGCACCGCAATCTCGATCTGGTAGCCCGTGTCGGTGATTTGTCCTTCCGAATCAAAGACCATATCAAATGACACATCCTCATTGCCGCGAGAGCTGCGCGTATCACCCTGAATACCGAGCGGGTTGGCGGCGATGAAGTACACCTGCTGGCCGTCGCCATTGGTGTCCAGCAAGATGCCGGAATAATCGTCCTGCCAGATGCGGTCGCGGTCGGTCATGGTCGCGCGCACATTGGCGGGGTCATCTACGATATCGAACGCAAAATACAGGTGCGTATCGTCGTAGGTCATATATGCCGTGATGTCGATAGGCGGCCGCGTTTGGTCGCCAGGAAACGTTTCGGCGAAGTTAGTAGCGCGGGCGGCCACGTCCCATCCTGCGTCGTCAATGAGGCCGTCGAGATTGATGGCAGCCTGGCCGAGGTGCGGGATGGTAAGCGAAGGCTTGATGTTGGGGGCGAAGGCACGGACATCCGTGGCCGTTCCGCCGTTCGTGGTGGTGTCGCCGGTAGGGGGTGTCAACTCCTGGGCGTTTTGCGCCCGACACGGGACAGACGCAAGAAGGAGAATGCAGCAAAAAGCCAGTAGACGAAAGGCCATGGGAATACGTATCCAGAAAGGGGTGAGGTGCGGTGGAATGCGGGGTGCTACGTATTTAGCATTTTGGAGTTACAGCCAGGCGGGGTCTTTTTTTATCCCCTTGCTGATGGACCACCTTCGAACGGCCAACGCTGTTAAAAAAGCAGACTGGGAGCCATCATAAAGAACTCCGGGTTTGGCGCAGTTGCAATACAATTGGGCTGGTCTTGTAGCTGGGCGATGTAATACGGCCCAAAGGTGTGGTCAATGGAAACGTGGCCTTTCTTGAGAGCTACTCTTTCCCATTCTGCCCCTTACAAAAATTCCAGCATTGACCCTACAGGGATTGGGGCTCAAACCCTTAAATAATCAATATTTTATGCGGGTAAGCTAACATACACCCTGTGTCGTAAACAGACGTTGGGAGGGTTGCTATGATCAAACGAATCCTTGTGGCACTGGATGCCGGTCCGGATACCCCGATTGCAACCGAATACGCAGCCGAAATAGCCAGTCGCTTTGATGCCGAGGTGGCGGGATTGGTAGTGGTGGATACCAAACACATTGCGGCCGAAGTAGGCGGTGGTGGAGCCATCGGAGGTATGTATTATGCCGAACAGGTCCGCGAGAGCCTCCGCGACAAATCGCGAGCCACCGCGCGAGAACTGCTCGACACGTTTGAAAAACGCCTGGACAGGAATGCCATCCGGAACGGCGAGCGGGTCGAAGAAGGAGTACCGTTTCGCCGGATTGTGGAAGACATGAATTACCACGACTTGCTGGTCGTCGGGCGAGATCCACGCTTTTTCCTGGTACGCCCTGAAAAACGAACCGGCACGCTAGATGAAATCGTTAAGCGGGGCTTATGTCCCGTCTTGGTCGTGGGAGGTGTCTATCGTCCGGTGCGTCGCGTGCTGATTGCCTACGATGGAAGTGCCGCGTCAGCGCGGACCATGCAGCGGTTTGTCCAGCTTCAGCCCTTTGGCACCGACGTAAAAGTAGAGCTATTGCACGTCTGCGCCCGGGAGGCGAAACGGGTACGTCGCGAATCGGAGCTGATGCTGCGGCTGGCGGCGGGTTTTGTGCGGGCCCATGGCTTCGAGCATGTGTCAGAAATTAGCCTTGTTGCGAGTGATCCTGAACGGGCCATTCCTGCCTATGCCGAAGAATCAGAGGCTGACCTGCTGGTGGTCGGTGCGCATTCGACCTCCGCGGTGCAGCGGCTGGCGTTTGGTTCTACGACCCATGCGGTGCTCCGCAAAGGAGCGACCCCGGTATTCCTCTATCATTAACGCACTCGTTGGTCAAAGGCGATGGGTGATGATCTCGATGAACCGTTTAACCAGCAGCATCCAAATTCTCCGTTTCACGGTGGAGGTGGGTGTTGCCCAAACCACCTAGCACCATGTTGCACCTTCGAAACATACTAGTCCCCATCGACTTCTCGCCGTGCTCTGAGGTGGCTGTGCAAACGGCCCTGGAGGTAGCCGGGCGCGTGGGAGGGAACCTACACCTGATGCATGTATGGCCCAAGGCTTCGGCATTCGAAGCGACGCCCTTTCAGGCGGGATTTTCACCAGCGGAAATGTATCTCCGCATTCAGGAGCTGGTGGAGCCGCTGCTTGGTCATTTGGAGACGGCTGTGCGTAACCAGATCGACGTGACCCATGATACGGTACAGGCTGAGCATCCAGCGCAAGCCATTCTTAGCTATGCACAGGCATATAACACGGACCTCATTGTGATGGGTACCCATGGACGCCGGGGATTGAAGCACTGGATCCTGGGAAGCGTAACCGAAGAAGTACTCCATGAAGCCGTATGCCCGGTGATGGCTGTGCGCGAAAAGAAAAAGGCCACGGCCCCGCAGCAAATCCTCGTGCCCATCGATTTTTCCGAGGCATCGGGGAAGGCGCTGGCCCACGCCAAAAACCTGGCCTCGTTGTATGAGGCCGAACTGACCCTGCTGTTCGTTGCCGAAGAGTATTACGTGCCCAACTTTAGTGATACGGGTCTTCCTGTCTTCACCCTCTTCCAGTTCGACCCCGAAATCACGGCGCAAGCCGCCGAAGCCTTGCGGCTGTTGGATGATGGTACCCTGGGCCCCGAGGTTGCCACCACCTATCTGGTGCGCAAAGGCCAGGCCCACCGAACCATCATCAGCGTGGCAAAAGAGAAGCAGGCCGACCTTATTGTGATGGCAACCCATGGTTTGGGGCAGCCACATGGACTCATCGGCAGCGTGACCAACCGGGTGGTACGGCTTGCCCCGTGCCCTGTATGGACCATCCATGTGGAAAAAGACGAAGGGGCACGGCTGCATCGGATCGTCGAAACGAACGAGGAACGCATTCCCGTGACAACCTAACCCCCTTCCTTTTCCATTCTGAATAAACCCTGGCGGTGGAGGACACACGATGGGTATAAAAAAGATAGAGCGGACACGCTGGGACACCTATTTCAATACCTTTTCTCAAACCCTGATGCGCAGCCACCGGGTGGATTATGCAGAAATCCGGGTACTTTCAACCGAGTTTGGTGCCCAACAAGAAACCACCTGGCTGCCACTCCAAGGCATCACCTTCGACGCGAAGAGTGATCTGCTGGAGGTGCTGGTAGAGAACCTGGATCACCTCGTATGGCATCCGTCCGAAATTTACGTGGACGAAGCTGCAGATGGAACGCTCATGCGGTTTGAGGTGCTGCGCAAGGATGGAACCCGCGAAATCATTGAACTCCGCTGAATGGGCGGAGGAGCATCCGGCCATGACCTTACAAGAAGCCGTTGATGATTTTCTGGAACAGTCGCGTATTGCCGTGATGGGCGTCTCGCGCTCACCGGGCGAAGCGGCCAACCTGATTTATCGGAAGCTGCGCGACGCCGGCTATACCGTCTACGCCATTAACCCGAAGGCCACCGAAGTGGAAGGGGATCGGTGTTATGCCCATCTTGCCGACCTTCCCGCCCTGCCCGGCGGTGTGGTGATTGCCACACCGCCAGAGACAGCGCTGGAAATCGTAGAAGCTTGTGCCGAGGCGGGTATTAAGCGGGTGTGGATGCACCGCTCTTTCGGGCAGGGTAGCGTTTCAGACGCCGCAGTGCAGCGGGCCTATGTGCTGGGCCTCACCGTCATCGCAGGGGCATGCCCGATGATGTTTGTCGCCCCCGTGGATGGCGGGCACCGCTGCATCCGCTGGATGCTCAAGGTTGCCGGGAAGCTTCCGGAGCCGATGGGGGAAGTCCCTACAACGGCGTGATGCGCCCCGATCCCGTGATTTGCTGACTGACCTGCGGCGACCCTTTGTAGTAGACCGTCCCGCTGCCCGTGATACGCACGTCCAGTTCGTCATGGGCAAAGACATACGCAGCGCCGCTACCGGTGATGGTAACGTCGGCTTCGTCACTTTCCAGGTCGCGGGCATCATACCGGCCGGAACCGCTGATGGTCAGGTCCTGATCCTGGATGTCGCCCGAGAGGAAGAGGTCGCCGGAGCCGGACAGGCGGGCGTCTACGTGGTCGGCGTGCAGGTTGGGCACGTCAATTTCGCCTGAACCGGAAAGGGTCACGTCTAGCCGCGCCACGTCGAGGTCGGGGGCGAGGATGCGGCCACTGCCTGCGAGCGTAAGATCATCTACCGTGGGCACCGTGAGCGTGTACTGAATCGGATGGTTGGGCCGCAATTGGATGTGATCTTCTTCTTCGATGTACAAGACGTTGCCGCGGACACGGGTCTCAATGCGGCGCTCGATGTTGTCTTCAGCTTCGATATGGAGGGTATAGGCAT
>JAUIDY010000131.1 GCA_030428385.1 Rhodothermia bacterium
AAAGATGTCGATGATCTTCGCCTGATCGAGGTTTTCAGGCACCGGATGTTCGAGCGCAAAATCAAACGGATAATAGATGGCGTCGGGGGCCGTTATCTTTCCCAATTCAATCAGAATCTGATTGTAAAGCGATGTTTTAAGAACGCCTTCAACCCAGTGTGTTTTGACTTTATGGCCCAGCTTGACCAACACTTTCGCCAGTCGTTCCTCGCTAATGGTCTCCGTTGTCTCGGCAGGGTTAACCTTTCTATCCCTGAAACTCCAGATCAAGTGAAGCAGCGGAAGCACCACCAAAACACCCATCACAACCGCAAACAACCTTCCCGTAAGGTCTGGTTTGTCAATTGGCTCCGGCAGGTAAATATTGAGGAAAGAGATCAGGGGATCAACGAACCACTGCTGCGGGGCTAGGGCCGCTAGAGCAATGCCTGAAATAACCACGAGAGAAGCCGTCTGCACCCGAAACTTGCGGGCTTCTTTACTCATGAACAACGAGCGAAGGGCAAAGATGACCACCAGCACAGGCATACAAAGCAACAGGCCCACCCACCACGTCTCCAGCATCCACCCGACAAGAAAGGCGACAATCGGCGCACCAACCGCAACGAGCGCAAAGATGAGGGCGTCGGATTGTTTGTTCACGCGCACGGCAAGTGTTGGAGAGGAATCAGCAAGATCACCTATTATACGGCTGGCAATGCCACGTCCTCAACTGTAAGGCATCGCTAAATCAAAAGGGGCCTACACGGTATTGCTTACAGTTTTTTTGTCATCCTGAACTTGATTCAGGATCTGATACCAAGGCGTTTGAGATCCCGAAACAAGTTCGGGATGACACATTCGATTACGCAAACGGACCTGTGACCTGACAGACTTGCCGACCTGATAGACCCACACCTACAGCCACCCCTTTTCCTGATACCACGCGATGGTTGTGCGGATGCCGTCGGTAAGAGGCACGGACGGTTGGTACCCGAAGTCGCGCTTGGCCTTGTCGATGGCGCACATGAGGCACGCTTCGCGGATTTCACGCGCCTTCTCGCGGTTGAGCGGCGGATACTGGCCGGTGAGTTTGCCAAACGCTTCCACCATGGCACCGATGGGCTTCACGAGGAAACGGGGCACGGCGAGCTTTAGGGCTCCTTTGCCGAGGGCCTTGGTCACGGCGGTTTTTACTTCTTCCCACGCGTAAAAGTCGGCGCTGCCCAGAAAGTACGTCTCGCCCGTGGTGGCTGGGTGTTCGGCGCTGTCGATCATGCCCCGCACGAGGTCATCCACGTGTACCAGGCTGAGCTCTTTGGTTTTGCCACTGCCCACCACGGGAAAAAGGCCCTTGCTAACAGTTTTGAAGAAGGTGAAGATGTCAGCTTCGCGGGGGCCATAGACGGCGGGCGGGCGCACCACCACCAACGGCAGTGCGTCGTGGTACACCGTGCCATCGCGGACGGGCGCAGCCAGGGTTTCCTCCATCACCGCCTTGCTCTTGCCGTACTGGCTAATTGGGCGGAGCAGGGTTGTTTCGTCAGCCACAGGTGTTTCAGAGGCTCCTACCGCCGCGAGGCTGCTGGTGATAAGCACCTTCTGCACGGTGGCGCTTGCCTGCCGCACCACGCCGAGCAGGTTCATCGTGGCGCGCACGTTGCCCTGTTCAAACGCTTCCCACGTCTCGGCACGGGTGACGCCGGCGAGGTGGTACACGTAATCCACGTCCTGCACGCCTTCCCACAATGCCTCGACATCACCAAGGCCGCCTTTGATGACGGTCACGTCTAATCCTTCCAGCCACTTCAGGTCATTGCGTACAAGGCATCGCACCTCGGAATAGCCGCGCTGGAGCAACGCTTCCACAAGATGACTCCCGATAAAGCCGGTGCCCCCGGTGACAAAGGCGGTTTTTTTCATGTGGTGAAAAACGTTTGGAAATACATACGGAGGGCTGATAGCTAATAGCCAAAACCCAGCGCAGGGTCATACGAATTGACCTGCATTCCGTGCCGCGTTGTTGAAACGTGGCCTGCGTCGGTGCGTACGGAGCCCACCAAGACGGTCCCCTTGCTCATTCGTGTGCCTCCAGCGAGGCATGAGTTATTCATCCGTCTGAACAATGCCATGAAAATCCTTCGTTTCGCGAGCCTCCTCATCGTGCTCGTTCTTTTCCTCAGCGCCTGCGATTCCGCAGACCCCGAGCCAGCGCCCGACTTCGCCGTCTTTGAGGTGGAAGTTAACCAGGAGTTCTTCCGCATCCGTCTCGACGATCCCGACCAGATTGCCGACGCCGAAGATGCCATGAACACTGACCGCATCGGTGTGCTGCTGGGCGAATTGGAACGCGGCGACGGTGGCTTCAACGCGCCGTATCACTGGCACCTCATCCCCGAAACCGTCATCTTCCCCGATGCTGCCATCGAGGTATGCAGCGGTCGGCCACAAAGCGATGTGGAAGCCGACCTCGACTATTGGATCGACACACTGGGCACGTATTGCCCGTGGAGTGCGCAGGTCGTGCAGCGGGTGGAGTAGGGGATGGGCGTATGGGAGTTGTGGAGTGATTGGGTAGCGGAGTTGTAGAGTATGGGAGTTGTGGAGTGGGGGAGAGATGCTGGAACGTGCCAGAAGTGGTACTTTCAAAACGTTAATTGATTGACGCGGCGCTAGAACCGAGCACCGGTGCCGCCTCCGTGGCATAGGCGGGTTGGGTGGAATCCCGGTGCGTTTAGCCAATGGGCATCACGCAGGCGTGAGAGATATCGCTGCCTTTGTGCCCGTTGGGTACGGAATAGGTGGGGTCGGATCGGGGTTCGTGTGTTTCGGAGGCGGCAGGACGTTGGTTCTTTCGTCCCTGAAAGAACAATCAACTCCTTTGGGACAAGCCGTTGCCTTGGCGAGGCATTGCGGAAGTAGGTGCTCGTTAAGAAGCTTGTAGGCGACCGGCAGGCTTGCTGGTTTTTCGTCCTTTCACAGCGGAAAGGACCAAACGCCGATGACGATTAGCGATTAGTAATGAACAATGAATAATTACTCATCGCCCATTACAAATTGCTCATTGCCCCAAGCCCACCGGCTAAACGCGCGGGCTTCCTCCTGCCTCACAGGCCGTAGATGGGACGCTGGTGCCCCGTTCGGGCAAACGTGCACTTTTGAAACATGGAATGATAGGCGATGCTACCAGCAGCCTCTCGGCGGTCGGCACGTGTGAAACGCCCCCAAACCCAATCACGCCCAACCCTCAACCTCACTCGCTCAACTCGCGCTTGAGCCAGGCGCGTGCCATACGCCAGTCGTTGGAGACGGTGCCGTGCGAGATGCCTAGCACTTCGGCGGTTTCTTCGATGTTGAGGCCGCCGAAGTAGCGGCACTCCACCACCTTCACCCAGCGCGGGCGTGTCTCGGCGAGGCGCTGGAGGGCGTCGTCGAGTTCGATGATGTGATCGAGCGAGACCCCCACGGCGGCTCCGGCCTGCGTAATGCTGACCTGCTCGCCGCTGCGTTTGTCGGCGGCCTTCGAGCGGGCGTGGTCCACCAGGATGCGGCGCATGGTTTGGGAGGCGGCACCGAAGAAATGCGCCCGTCCCTGCCAGTTAATGTCTTGGTAGCGCACCAGCTTCAGGTACGCCTCATGGACGAGGCCCGTCGTGTTCAGCGTGTGCCCCGCGCGCTGGTTGCGCAGCTTGCCCCGCGCCATCTCGCGCAGCGACGGATACACCTTCACCAACAGGCGATCGAAAGCGGCCCGGTTGCCGCCTTCGAGATCCATGAGTAACTGGGTGATTTCTTCGTTCGGGGCAGCCACAGAAAAGACGCGGTTGGATGCGAAGGACGTCGTTGCAATTAACAAAAAAACAGGCTCAAAAAAACGCCATCGGTTTTGGGGATTTTGTGGCATTTCACGTCATGGTGAATAAGCCAACCTCCCCGCGTAAATACCTCCTCGTCATGACTGATCTTGATGCCACCGTTGCCCTCTCGACCACCGCCTTGATGGCCCAGGTAGAAGCCCTGCGCGCCGCCGACCGCGACGCGTTACCCGCGCACGAACAGGCTGCTGACGCCACCGTGGGCTATGCGCCCTCCCCGCGCCGCATGGTGATGACGGTGCTGTTCATCGATATCGTGGACTCCACCCAGCGGGTATTGCACCTGGGTGACCAGCGGTGGCAGGCCTTGCAGCGGGCGTTTTTTAAACTTTCCCAGACCCACGTCGAGCGGTTTCAAGGACGCATGCTGGACCGGGCAGGCGATGGTTTCCTGGCGGCTTTTGATGGTCCTTCGCAGGCGGTATGCTGTGCCTGTACCCTGCGCACCGAACTGCGGCGGCTGGGGTTGTTTATTCGGGGCGGCATCCACGCAGGCGAAGTGGAAGTGAGCCCCGATCAGGTGAGCGGTATTGCCGTCCACATCGGGGCCCGCATTGCCGCGCAGGCAGCCCCCGACGAAATCCTGAGTTCGCACACGGCACGCGATTTGGCCACCGGGGCCGATCTGTTGTTCTCCGATCGGGGGACACACGGACTGAAAGGTATTCCCGGGCGCTGGCCGCTCTTCGCCGTCGACCTGGAAAAACCCCGGACGGAGCGGCCCAAAACCTTTGCCACCCGTTTCGCAGCGCTGGCCCAGCAGAAAGAGGCCGATACACTCCCGACGCTTGAGTTTCCCTCTGTCCGGCGCTCATAGCTTGCCTTACGGCGTGTCTACAATCTGCCGCAGGTGATGCTGGAGGTGATACACGTAGTCACGCATGAAATAGTCGAGCGTCGTGGCTTCGTGCTCTGGCACCCTCCGCATGGCAATGCGGTGCAGGTTGTGGGTGCAGTGTTCGCGCAGCCGCACGGCGTCGGGGATGGCAGCGATGACGCGGGCAAGGTGCAGGTTATACCGCCGCCACAACTCAATCAGCGCTTTCCATTCTGTTTCCTGATACCGCTGCACGCGCACCCATTCGTCCTGCGCATAGCCGGGAAAAACAAGGTCATCCTGAAACTGCGCCCGTACAAACCGCTGGTGGTTGTTCGCCGCCGAGTCGATGAGGTGGCCCAGGATTTCTTTCTTCGACCATTTGTCTGGCGCGGGACGCTGGCGCACCGCGTCTTCGGATAATGCGTGCAACCGGGGCGTGGCATCTTCAACAGCACGGCGCAAATCGTCGGCGATGGACATCGGTTGGGGGAAGGGGTTTGGGGGAAGAGGGAAGGGTGTATCAATCAGAGTACCGGTGCCACCGATCTATGACCAGTCTGCCAAACCCACCTCCTACGATTCGCTCCGGATGGATTCCACTGGGTTGGCCATGGCGGCCTGGTAGGTTTTGTAGCCCACCGTGACCAGCGCGATGGCGAGGGAGATGGCGAAGGCGATGATGAAGAGCCCGGCCCCAAGATCGATGCGGTAGGCGTAGTTTTCCAGCCACTGCCCCATGATGTAATACGCCAGCGGTGCCGACAGCACAAAGCCGATCACCACCATCAGCGCAAACTCGCGGGCGAACAGCCCCACGATGCTCGTTACGGAGGCACCCAGCACCTTGCGGATGCCCACTTCTTTCGACCGTTGCGAGGTGGTGTACGAAATCAGCCCGAACAGTCCGATGCAGCCAATGAGGATGGCAATGAACGAGAACACCTGCACTAGCCGCTGCATGCGCTGCTCGCCCCGGTAAAAGTCGGCGATGCTTTCGTCGAGGAACTGGTACTCGAAGACATAGTCGGGGAACGCATCTTGCCACGCCTGCTCGATGGTCGCAAGGGCCCCATCAAGCTGGGCGGTGTTGATTTTCGCCGCGCCGCGCTGGCCGTACCGCAGGGTGGGCACCAGCAGCGTCGGCTCGATTTCCTGCCGCAGCGAGTTGGTGTTGAAGTTGCGAATCACGCCGCCGATGGTGCCTTGCCAGTTCCACGCATCAACGACGGTGCCGATGGCTTCGTCGGGGGAGGTGTAGCCCATAAGTTCGACGAAGGCTTCGTTCACCACAAAATGCGTGAGGCTGTCGGGCGGGATCACGTCGAAGTCGGCCCCGGCAAGGATGGTCATGCCGTACGTTTCCACATAGTCGGGGTCGGCCAGTTTCATCTGGGTGTTGTTCTCGATGCGTTCGCCGTCGCGCTCGTAGTGGAAATTGCCGGCCCACGTGTTTCCGGAACTGGCCCCGGAGTTCGAATAGGTCACGTGCTGGATCGCCGTCGATTGCAGCATCCGGTCTTTCATCGTCTCCAGCCTCGTCTCATCACGCTCGGGGATGGCAAATTCCACGACGGCCTCCGTGTCGTAGCCCAGCGGCAGGTTGTGCAGGTGCTGGATCTGCCACATCGCCGCGAGGGTGCTGATGATGAGCACCTGAGAAATGGCGAACTGCACCACCACCAGGCCGCGCCGCATGGTCAGGAACGCCCCCGGTTTCTGGTCCGCCGACCCGCGAATCGCCACCGTCGGGCGCAGCCGCGAGAGGAGAAACGAGGGGTACAAACCCGAACCTACCGTTAGCACCGCCGCGGCAGCGAGCGCAAACAGCGCCAGCCATGGATCCATGAGCGGGTTCACCGAAAAGCCTTCGCCGATGAAGTCGCGGGTCAGGTTGGCGACGGGCGTGGCGAGCACCAGTGCGATGATCAACGCGAGCCCGGTGACCAGCGCCGTCTCGGTCATAAAATAGCTGATGATCTGGCCCGGCGTGCCGCCCAAGACCTTGCGCACGCCCACCTCGCGCGCCCGTTTAAAGACGAGCACGGTGCTCAGGTTGATGAAGTTGATGCACGCCGTGAGCAGCAGCACCAGCCCGATCAGGCCGAGCGCAAGGATGGCGTTCTTCGACGTGACGGGCTGCCCGTCGTTTTCGCCGAAGCGGGTATCGAAGTGGATGTCGGGCAGGGCCTGGAGGAAATAGCGCACCTCATCGGCATCATCGGCGTCCATGTGCCGGGCGATGAAGTCGCCTAGTTGCGCATCGATGGATGCGGCGGTCATGCCGGCGGGCAGTTTGATGAACGTCTGCACCGACGAAGAAATGCTGCCCCAGTTGTCATTGCTCCGGTTGTGTTCTTCGCCGAGGTTAAACGACATGATCATGTGGAGCGGCATCATGTTGTTGCGCGGCGGGTCGGCCACCACCCCGGTCACGGTGAGCGGCAAGTCGGCATTATAGCGGATGGTGCGGCCCATCACCTCTACGTCTTCGCCAAAATATTTGTGGACGAGGGTTTCGGAGAGCACCACGCTGCGCGGCGCTTGGAAAGCTGTGGCGGGGTTGCCCTGCTTCCACTCATACGTGAAAATGTCGAAGAACTCCGCGTCAGCGAAGCCTACCATGCCGTCCTCGCGGAACCGCGCCACCTCGCCATTCGGGCGGTCGATGGCAATGACGGGCTCCTGAAAGTTGCGGTCTACGATGGTGACCAGTTCGACGGCCGGGAAGTCTTCCCGGAACGCATCCACGAGCGGATACGGCACGCCGCGCGTGTAGTCGATCTCGCCAAACTCATCGCTTTCGTGCACGATACGGTGGATGCGCTCGGCATCGACATGCTGGGTGCCGTAGCTCAACTCAAAGCGCACCTTCTGAAAGATGATGACGGCGCATAAAAACTCTAGTGACAGGCCCGTGAGGATGATGAGGGTGTGTGCCTTGGAACGCCGAAACTGACGAATGCTGGTCTTGACGTAGTTGCCGAGCATGGAGCCGCCGGGTGGGGTATGAAGTGCAGGTGAAGGCCCGGCTACGAAGCCCTGCGGGAATTGTTACTGGGGGGGTGAAACGTGAAACGTAAAACGTGAACTCGCTTCCGCACAGTAGAAGAGGGTCCTCAACCATTGACGTTTGCCCATCCGTTGGTTTTGTCAGCCAAGGTTGTCCCTGGCACCCTTACACCTCCCGTTGACGACGTTACGGCAGCGACCTGCTCGGCCATTCTCCCCCTCTTTACCCAGTAAGGAGGGGGCTGGGGGGAGGATCAATAAATCACCACGACGCCTTCAAATTCAATCTCCCCTTGATCCCCTCCTGCCTCCCAGGAAAGAAAGAAGTGGTAAGTTGTCATCGCGCACAATACGCCTGCATCTCTGCGCCAACGGTGGAAATAGCACCCTCACGTTTCACGGCGCAAAGTAGCGCTGGGCGAATTCTAGAAACACTGGCCAGTCCATCGCGTCGGTGTGGCCGCCGTCGTGGTTGCGGAACGCCAGTTCGCCGCTGATGAGCGACACATCCGGTTCGGGCATGGTGGTGGTGCCCAGCCCGTTGGCTCCGAGCAGTTGATACACGGGATCGGCCCCAAGCGCGGCGAGGAATTCGCCGTGGGGGTCCGACCATTGGTCGGTGGTGCCGCCGGTGATAAACACCGGGCGCGGCGCGACGAGCGCGATCAGCAGGTGCGCATCCACGGGCATGGCCTCCCAGTTGCCGCCATACTTGAGGAAATTGCCCGCCATCCAGTGGTATTCGCTGGTGCCCGCCACGTTGTCGATGGTTTCGCCCCAGTTGCGCTTTTCGAGCGAGGCGCCCATCGCGCCCGAGCAGCTTGGGAAGGCGATGGCCCAGCGGTCGTCCAGCGCCGCCGCCAGCAGCGCCGTTTTGCCATTGCGCGAGTGGCCCTGGATGGCCGCCCGTGTGGCGTCGACCTGTTCATGTTGGTCAAAAAAGTCGAGCGCCCGGCTCATGCCCCAACTCCACGCGGCCAGCACGCCCCAGTCGTCGGGTTCGCGGGCTGCGCCTTCGTTCACCAGCCCGATGATGCCTTCGTTGAGACCCGCTCCGCTGTCCATCTGAATCGCGCCCGTGTTCACCGTCGCAAACGCCCAGCCGAGGTCCAGCACCTGCGCGACGGCGTCCGGCATTTCCTGGGCACCACCAAAGAAACCGCCCACACGCACAATCACCGGCACCGCGTCGGTGATGGTCGCGGGTAAATACAAGGTGATGTTAATACTCGGCGTGGCAGCGGGGTAGCGGCTGTTGTCGATGTGGCCGACAATGGTTTGAACGGAGGCGCGTCCGTCGTAGGCATCGGCCTGGGTTGAGGTGACTTCAAACGTGACCGGCGGCGTATTTTCGGGCGTTTTACCGTAGATCTCGGTCTCGAAGGCGGCGAGGATTTCGGGGCGGCGCTCGTTCCACCACGTGTCGGCGTTGGTTACTGGGTCGCCGTTGGTGAGCACCAGTGCGTCGGGGCGCGGGATGTTGTTGGCTTCGCTTTCGATGTAGTTGGACCAGATGCCCCACCCCGACCGCACGTGGATATTCCCGGCCTCATCGTACCAGTTGACGGTGCCTTCGCGCGGTACAAGGTGCTGCGGGCGGTTCGGGTCGTCGGCCCATGAGGTTTCGATCTCCGGCTGCGTGAGGCCCAGCCGGTCCATCATGGCCTGACGGTCCACTTCGGCTTTGGCGCGTAGCTCGGCGAAATAAGCCTGGCGCTCTTCGGGTGTCATGGTGCGCCAGTCTTGCGCGTGGGCGCTGTTGACGACGAAAAAGAAGAGAACGAGCACAACGCCCCAATGGGCGCAGCGCAAACGGGGGAAGCGATGGGATTTGGGCACAAGCAGTCCTGAAAAAGGGGTGGATGGGGGTATGGACTTTTTGTGGCGGTGCTCAAGAATAACAATGCGGAAGGAGACAAGCCAGCCGGATGGGCAGAAGAACCAAGCTTCCCACCTTGCGTCCAATCCACTGCATCAATTTGGTACGCCTGATGGACACGACGCTGCTTCCTGATCTCTTGACGCTGGCCTCCCGCGAGCGTCCGTTTACGGTGGACGAATACCACCGCCTCGCCGAGGCCGGGGTGCTCACCCACGACGACCGCGTGGAACTGTTAGACGGACGCATTATCACCATGTCACCTATTGGCTCGGCCCACCTGCACTGTGTAAATCGTCTCATTGATCTGTTCGCCGAGCGCCTCTATGCTGTTTCTCCGCGTCCGGCTCGTCTGAGCGTGCAAAATCCCATACGCCTCAACCCGCACAGCGAGCCGGAGCCGGATGTGGCTTTGCTTCGCTCTGACGCCCCGCAAGACCGCACGCCCATTCCCGAAGATGTGCTGCTCGTCGTAGAAGTCGCGGACAGCACGTTGACCTACGACCGCACCGTCAAACAAAAACACTACGCCGCCGCAGGTATCCCTGAATACTGGGTTGTGGATCTTAATGCGGCCACTGTGATTGTCCACCGCCAACCCCAGGCCGACGGCTATGGCTCTGTGGTTACGCACCACACCGAAGCCTTGTTGACGATAGCGGCCCTTCCTGATGTGCCTGCGATTCCGGTTGAACAAATCGTTTGACGCCAATCTCACCTGTCATCTCGACGAGCATAGCGAGGAGAGATCTCCCACGCTGGAAATAGCACAAACGTGGGAGATCCCTCACATGGGTTTAGCTCTGCTTCGCTCCGTGACACGAGCCAAAGGCGACTGATGAACTCATCTCCCGTTGGTCGATTTGACACAAAGAAACTTACAGCACCTCCCGCAAAAACCGTCCGGTGTGGCTCGTCTTGTGCGCGGCGAGGTCCTCCGGCGTGCCTTCGGCCACCACAAAGCCGCCCCGGATGCCGCCTTCGGGGCCGAGGTCGATGACCCAGTCGGCGCATTTGATCACGTCGAGGTTGTGCTCTACGATGAGGACGGAGTGGCCTTCGTCGACGAGTTGGTTAAAGGCGATGAGGAGCTTGCGGATGTCCTCGAAGTGCAGGCCGGTGGTGGGTTCGTCGAAGATGTAGAGCGTGTGGTCTTTGGTTTTTTTGCCCAGGTACAACGCCAACTTGATGCGCTGTGCCTCGCCGCCGGAGAGGGTGTTGGACGGCTGTCCCAGCGTCAGGTAGCCGAGGCCCACGTCGTAGAGCGCCTGTAGCTTGTTCACCACCGCACGCTGGTCAGCGAAGAAATCAACCGCCTCGGCGATGGTCATGTTGAGGATGTCGTCGATGTTTTTGCCCCGGTAGCGTACCTCCAGCACGTCCTGTTTGTAGCGCTTGCCCTTGCACGCCTCGCACTCCAGAAACAGGTCGGCGAGGAACTGCATCTCGATCTGCACCACGCCTTCGCCCTGGCACGTCTCGCAGCGCCCGCCGGGCACGTTAAACGAGAAATAGCCGGGCTTGAGGCCGCGTAGCTGCGCCTGATGCGTGCTCGCCATCAGCCCCCGGATGCCGTCGAACGCCTTGGTGTACGTCGCCGGGTTGGAGCGGGGCGAGCGGCCAATGGGGCTCTGGTCCACCATCTCCACCGTGTCGATAAGGGTATGTCCCCGGATGGCGTCGTGGGTGCCAATTTTCTGCTGGCCGCCGTAGGTGCCTTTTAGCCGTTGCAGCCCTAGATACAGCGTGTCGTGCACCAGCGTCGACTTGCCCGAGCCGCTGACGCCGGTCACACAGGCGATCATGCCGAGCGGAATAGAGAGGTCCAGCCGCTTCAGGTTGTGTTGCCGGGCGTTGTGGAGGGTGAGCGCAAACTTTTCATCGAACGGGCGGCGTGTGTCTGGCACCGGAATAACCTTGCGCCCGCTGAGGTACGCGCCGGTTAAAGAGGCTTCGTCGCCCCGTATTTCATCGTACGAACCCTGAAAGATCACCCGACCGCCGAGCGTGCCAGAGCCGGGGCCGAGGTCCACGATCTGGTCGGCGCGGCGCATGATGTCGGGCTCGTGCTCCACCACCAGCACGGTGTTGCCGATGTCGCGCAGGTGTTCGAGGATGTTGAGCAGCCGCCCGGTGTCGCGGGGGTGGAGCCCGATGGTGGGTTCGTCGAGGACGTAGAGTGAGCCGACGAGCGACGAGCCGAGGCTGGTGGACAGGTTGATGCGCTGGCTCTCGCCGCCGGAGAGGGTCTGACTGAGGCGGTCGAGGGTGAGGTAGTCGAGGCCGACCTCCACAAGGTAGCGCAGGCGCTTGCGGATCTCATCGAGCACACGCCCGGCGACTTGCTCCTCAAACGGCGTCGGCTGGAAGGCGTCGAAGAAGGCCCACGCGTCTTTGGTCGTCAGTTCGCCAATCTCGCCGATGTTGACCCAGTCATTCGTTTCGGGACTGCGGAGCTTGACGTGCAGCGCCGCCGGACGCAGCCGGAAGCCGTGGCAGTCGGGGCAGCGCGAGTAGCCCCGGAAACGGGCGTGGTAGATGCGATAGTGCATCTTGTACGACTTCTTCTCCAGCATCCGAAAAAAGCCCCAGATGCCCACAAACGGCCCTTTGCCTTCCCAGATAAGCTGCTTCTCCCGCGCTGAAAGCTGGCGGTACGGAATGTCGATGTCGATGCGTTCCTCGACGGCGAGGCGCAGCAGGTCGCGGAAGTATTCGCTCCACTTCTCGGTGCGGAACGGCGCGATGGCCTGCTGGCGGATCGTCAGGTCGGGGTCGGGGATGACGAGGTCTTCGTCGATGCCGGGCACGCGCCCGAAGCCCTGACACGTCGGGCACGCGCCCACGGGCGAGTTGAACGAAAAGAGCAGCGGCGTGGGCTCCTCGAACAGCATGCCGTCGCGCTCGAAGAACTCGCTGAACGCCTGTTGCTCGCCGCTTTTTGCCACCAGCGCCACGCAGCGCCCGCCGCCTTCGCGGAACGCCTGTTCCACCGAGTCGGCGATGCGCGAGAGCGTGGCGTCGTCGTCTTTTTTGATGGCGAGGCGGTCCACCAGCACCAGCAGCCGCTCGCGGCTGGCGCGCACCTTGTCCGGCGGGGTCTCGTTCAGGTCAACGAGTGTTTCGGTTTTCCCTTTTGCGGCTTGCTTCTCGGTGGGCAGCAGCACCAGGCGGTAGAAGCCACGCTGGAGCAATACCTCCAACTCGCGTTTCACCGATGCTTTTTTGTGCGACGGCAGCGGGAAGCACAGGTAGAAGCGCGTGCGGTCGTCCCACAACGCGGTCAGTTCTTCCGCAACAGAACGCGGCGAGTCTTTGGTCACGACCTCGCCGCTCACGGGTGAGACGGTTTTGCCGATGCGGGCAAAAAGCAGCCGCAGGTGGTCGTAGATCTCCGTCTGCGTCGCCACCGTCGAGCGCGGGTTTTTGGTCGTTGTCTTCTGCTCGATGGCAATGGCGGGGGCGAGGCCCGTGATGAAGTCCACGTCCGGCTTGTCCATGCGTTCGAGGAACTGCCGGGCATACGAACTGAGCGACTCCACGTAGCGCCGCTGCCCCTCGGCGTAGATCGTGTCGAAGGCAAGGCTCGACTTGCCCGACCCCGACGGCCCGGTGAACACCAGCAGCTTGTGCTTCGGCAGGTCCAGGTCGATGTCTTTCAGGTTGTGCTGCCGCGCCCCGCGCAGGATGATGTGCGTGCGGGCCTTGCGCTTGAGGTCGGGGGTAGGATTAGCAATGATGGGTGTGTGGGCAGCGGAGATTTCAGCCATGCAGATTGAATTTATTTATTCCTTTCGAGCTTTTGCCGTAAAAACATCGCGTCGAGGGCGTCTTTTTCGCGTCCCGTTTGCTTCATTCTCAGCAGCAGCGAAGCGGTGGCAAAAGGAATGGTTGTTCCTTCGATTTCTACCTGCTGCATTTCATGCTCCGCCTCCTCATACGAGATGCCACAGGTTCGTAGCATCAGGTCGACGATGATCTCGTCAACAATCCGAACGACCGTGTAGTCTTCCAAGTCGGTTTCACCCATGTCGCGAATGGCCTTGTCGGGCAAGATTTCCAGCGCTTGGCGCACGTTGGTAATGTTCTCCGGTGATGCTTCAAGCAGCAAATCAATATCTTCAGTGGTTCGCAGGAAACCGTGCTGGATGACCGCCATACCTCCTACGACGAGGTAGTTCACATTGTGCTCATTCAGGGATCGACAGAGGACAATAAGGTCGAATTCGCTTGGGGGCCGGGGTGGTTCAGGCGGTGGTTCATTTTCCATTGTTCCAATTCCTCAAAGCTGGAGAAACGAAAGACGCCGCGCGGATACATTGCCATGCCACCCAGTTTGTCTACCGTCCGTTGCAGCCGATTAAAACGCTCCCAGTACGAGGGCAGGTTTTTTCCGCCAATAACTTTCATGTTCATGGCTGATTTTCCATCTATTGTTGGGGAATGAGAAAATAAACCAACATGTGCAAAATATGATGCGTGGCGATTGTAAAGAAATGCGTGCCGCGCAATAATTGTATACGTCAGAAGGCTATTCCTGTCCGCTCCCAAACGCGGAAAAGAAGTCGTTGGCATCTTCGAGTTCCGCGAAGCCAAAGATCCAGGCCGTCTCGGAGACGTCGGAGAAATCCAGGCCGCCTGCCTCAATGGACGTGTTCAGGTAGCGACCGTCGACGCCATTGTAGGTGTTGGCGATTTCGATGGCGGTCTCCCAGATGCGTACGAGCCGGGCATCTGTCACCTGCGCCTGCCAGTTGATGATTTCATCAGATCGGAAGCCGGGCGTCCCGTTGCCCACAGCGTTGCCATCCGGGATTTTGTGGTAGGTGGCGGCTTCTTTGACAAACGCCAGCGCCTCCGGCGACGTTACCTCCTCGTTCCAGTTGGAGTGTTGCACCACCTGAAAGCGGGGCTTGATGTCCATCGCGGGTCGTTCTTCTTGCGCGGCTCCCACGAGCGCAGCGGAGAAATCCGACTGCCCCGCGTCGGCAATCCACACCGTGCCGCCTGCATCCAGCGTTTCCAGTACAAGTGCCAGCACCTCTTGTAGGGCGGTGTCGAAGTCGGCGTGGGCGTCCGACCAGCGCTCGCCGAAGGCCATGTCGAACAACTCATTGGCGGGCACATACAGCCCCTCCTGTATCCCGTACGCGCCCGCCACCGCATGAAACTGAACGTCAGCGAATCGGGGGTGGGCCAGGATGGTGGCGACGCCTGCCACCGAATGCAGGTCGTCCACGTCGGTCTTCGAGTCGAAGTGCGCGAGGAAAAGGTCGTGCTGCGTCTGAAACATGCCGAGCGTGTCCGGGCTTGTCAGGTTTCTGTTGGCACAGGATGGCAGCAGCGCGACGATCATGAGGAGAGCGAGACCGCGGCCTGTTGTTTTGGGAAGTGTCATGTGAAGGCGGTGGATTTTGATGTTGAAAGTGCCCAACGTTGATTGTCTAAAACAGCCGCTGAAAAAAGCGGTGCAACATTCAAGGGGGGCATTCTGAACCCGGTTTAGTTGAGGAGGGGTGATTCGTTCCGTTATGCGGGCTCAAAGAGAATCTGGGCGAGAGGTTGCTTTCCGGTCGTTTCAAGCTCCGCGCAATAGGCCTTAAAGCTGTCCCAGGAGGTGGATACCCAGTACTGCATCTTCTTCTTGACGAAGAGCCGGTACTTGATCATGCCCAGAATACGCTTCGGGATGTGGTCGTGCCGCTGAACCCGCGTTAGTTTCTTACCAATGCGTTGCAGCGTATACACGGAGTTCATCTTCATGCGCGGCTCCGTTTCCACGAAGGTAATCAGGTTGTCCTGCTTCTCGAAGCTGTGGGAAAGAAAGAACGGGTCTTTTTCCGCGTCTCCCATCACGCAGCGGTGCGTAGAGCCATTCCGCGTGATCTTGCCGGTGAGGTCGCTGCTGCCTTGGATGCCTGGAATCCATTCGTGGCGGATGGACACATCCGAGAGGATGTTGAAGACCGTCTCCAGCGGGGCCTCGACGACCGTTTCAAACTCCAGCACTTTTACGGTTTCCCCCGTGAGACCAAAACTGCCGGGAGGCAGGTCGGGTACGTATTCGTGGAGCGGGGCGAGCGGAATAAAACAGTATTCGATGGCTCCGAAGTCGTAGGTTTCTTCCGTGTGTTCCATCTCGGCCCAGGCTGACTCCTCGACGTGTACCCAGGTGGCACAGGCCTTCATGAGCGGATTGGTGAGGAGCACGTATTCCTCTTGAGGCACCTGATTCTTTAACAGCCGATGGGCCACGATGACCGCTTTGCCGAAGAGCTTCCGGTATTCCTTTACCTGTTTGTGTGCAATGTTGCCGTAGTGCACCACAAACTTGAGCGACAGGTTGATGGCGGCACAGCAGGCTCCACATCGGCAGATACGATGGGTTTCATATTTCTTCAGGTGGGCGTGGAAGTCGACGTACATCCGCTGCACCTGTGCCAGCAGTTGCGGGGCCGTGGGCGGTTTCCCTTCCCGGTAAAAAAGAATGGCATCACCCTCGATTTCAGAGACGTCGAGGTCAAT
>JAUIDY010000132.1 GCA_030428385.1 Rhodothermia bacterium
CCCTATGCGCCCGGCACCCGCGACAAAATTGTGGGACAGCTTTTCCAGCATCCGCTGTGGCTGGAGCGGGAGTTGGGGCTGTTTCGCGGCAACGTCATGCACCTCGAAATGAGCATCGACCAGATGTTTATGCTGCGCCCGTTTTTGGGCATGGGCAACTACCGCACCCACCTCAAGGGGCTGTACCTCACCGGCGCGAGCACCCACCCCGGCGGCGGTATCATGGGGGCGTCGGGGCGCAACGCCGCACGGATTGTGCTGAAAGACCTGAGCCGCAAGCGCGTATGACCTACTTGCAATTCCACCTTGTTTTTATCATCCCCGCCTTGCTCCTGGTGGCGCTGGTTCCACCGCGTCCGCTGACCGGAGAGACGCGGCGCAGGGGTTTATTCTTCCTGGTACTCGTCGCGGCCATCGCGTTTGTCTACACCACGCCGTGGGACAACTACCTCGTGTATCGGGGCGTGTGGGGCTACGGCACCGCGCGTGTGCTCGGCGTCATCGGCTATGTGCCCATCGAAGAATATGCGTTTTTCCTCTTGCAGCCGTTCCTCACGGGCCTGTGGTTTTATCGCCGCTTTCACGGCCCCGACGCGACGGCTGTCACCGCAACGTGGCAACCGAAACTGATCGGCGGCTTGGGCTGGCTGGTGGTAAGCGTGGTGGGCTATCTGCTGATGCAACAGGAAAGCGGGCTGTATATGGGCCTGATCTTGGTGTGGGCGGGTCCGGTGTTGGCGGGACAGTGGGCCTATGCCGGGCACAAGATTTGGGCGTGGCGGCGGCCGGTTTTCTGGGGAATCGCCGTGCCCACGGTGTATTTGTGGGTCGCCGACGGTCTCGCCATCGGGCTGGGCATCTGGGAAATCTCCGCGACGTACACGCTTGGTCCGGCGGTGCTGGGCTTGCCCATCGAAGAAGCTACCTTTTTCCTCCTCACCAACGTGCTGGTGGTGCAGGGGCTGGTTTTGTTTGAAGGCGGTGGCTCATAAAGAGATGGCGGCGACATGCTTGGCATGGTACGCCCCTCGCTTGTTCTCCACCCCTTGCAGGTCATGTCCGGCATCCCGACCTTGCTACCCCTCCTTGCTGTACCACCCCCACCCAAGGTCTTATGTTGTACCGATTCCCCCTCCTTGTTCTTGTACTGCTATTCATCACCGCTGGCCTCGCCGCTGCACAGAACGCCAACCTCATGCGGTTGAATCAGGTGGGCTATTATCCCCACGCGCCCAAGGTGGCCGTGATTGTTAATGCCGGAGCTGTGGAGTTTCGCATCGTCGACGAAGCCACGGGCGAGACGGTGTTTACCGGCACGCTTGGAGAGCAAGAGACGTGGTCGCTTTCGGGCGAAAACGTGCGAAAGGCCGACTTCTCGGCGCTCACGCAGCCCGGCGAGTACCGGCTCGTGGCGCACAACTTCGGCACCTCCTACCGCTTCCGCATCGCTGAACAGATCCACCAGCCCGTGGCAACGGCCACGCTCAAGGGCTACTATTTCCAGCGCGTCTCCACCCCGCTCGAAGAAGCCTATGCGGGCGCATGGGCGCGTCCGGCGGGCCACCCCGACACCCAGGTTGAAGTACATCCGTCGGCAGCGACCGAGGCGCGTCTAGCAGGCACGATCATCTCGGCCCCGCGTGGCTGGTACGACGCGGGCGACTACAACAAATACATCGTCAATTCCGGCATCAGCACGTACACGCTGCTGGCGCTGCATGAGCATTATCCGAGCTACACCACCACCCTCGAAACCAACATTCCCGAAAGCGGCGACGATGTGCCCGATGTGCTGGACGAATCGCTCTGGAACCTGCGCTGGATGCTGGATATGCAGGACCCGGAAGATGGCGGCGTCTACCACAAGCTGACCCACGCCAACTTCCAGGGCATCATCATGCCGCATCAGGCCACCGCCACGCGCTATGTGGTGCAAAAAGGCACCGGGGCCGCGCTCAATTTTGCGGCGGTGATGGCGCAGGCCGCACGTGTTTATGCCGACTATGAAGCCCATTTCCCCGGCCTCGCCGACTCGATGCGGACGGCGGCTTTTGCGGCTTGGAACTGGGCCCGGGCCAACCCCAATGTGGCGTACCGGCAGAACACGATGAACCAGCAGTTCGACCCCGACGTGGTGACAGGCGCGTATGGCGATGGCAACTTCAGCGATGAGTTCGACTGGGCGGCGGCGGAGCTGTACGTCACCACCGAGGCCGACAGTTTCCTCACGGCGGCCTCGCCGCTGAACCAACTGCCTTCCATTCCCACGTGGAACCAGGTGCGGGCGTTGGGCTGGTACACCTTGCTGCATCATCGTGCGAATCTGCCAGAGGCGATTGATACCACCGCCATGAAGCAGCAATTCCTGTCCGTTGCGGATGGCTTTGCCGAGGCTCCGGCGCAGCATCCGTATGGCGTGGTGATGGGCCGCTCGGGCAGCGACTTTGTGTGGGGCAGCAACAGCGTGGCGGGCAACCAAGGTATGTTGCTGCTGCAAGCCTACCGCCTCACGGGCGACACCGCCTACCGCGATGCCGCCCTCACCAATCTCGATTACCTGCTGGGGCGCAACGCCACGGGCTACAGCTTCCTGACGGGCTACGGCACCCGTCCGACGACCGCCCCGCATCATCGCCAGTCCGAGGCCGACGACGTGCGCGATCCCGTGCCGGGCTTGCTGGCAGGCGGCCCCAACCCGGGCCAGCAAGACGGTTGCACATACGAGTCGAGCCTGCCCGCCAAGTCGTACGTGGACGACTGGTGCAGCTATGCCTCCAACGAGATCACCATCAACTGGAACGCCCCGCTGCTCTACCTCGCGGGCGGGCTGGAAGTCGCGTTTGGCGAAGGGCAGGCCACGGGCACCGAAGAGCACGAACTCGGCGACGCGTCGCCGCTGCACCTCCAGCCGCCCTATCCCAACCCGGCGTCGACCCACACGACAGTCTCGCTGGATCTTGCGCAGGCCGATACGGTGGTGGTGGAAGTGATGGACCTGTTGGGGCGTCGTGTCGCGGTGCTTGCGGATAAAACCTTACCTGCAGGCCAGCACTTCTTGCGGTGGGACATGGAGGCGTCGCCCGTCGGTTTCTACCTGCTTCGTGCCACCGTGGGCGACAATGCGCAGACGCAACCGGTGGTGAAGGTAGGTGGGTAAAAGGAACGGTTCTTCCGGGTCACGCCGCCGGAGGGGCGTAGCGGCGCTACGGGCCGAGAACGCAGGGACAAAGACGCCGAACGCTTGCGCAGCCCATGATCACACCTTCAAAACGGGCTCTCAGGGCTGAAAGAGGGTGAATGCTTGGTGCGGGCGGAGGTCGGTGCATGACGTTTGCAGCCAGCACTCGTTGGATCGGCCGCCCCCGGCAATGCCGTGAATGACTTCCCCGGCGCTCTTGCTCGTACCCAACGCCAGGCACTCCTGTGTGCTCATTTGCCCAAAGTAACACCCAACGCCGGTGCACTGCGCCTCCTGCTCCCAAGCTGACGGATACGTGGCCCCGCCAAAACAGGCATAGGCCCCCCGATCCTGATAGCCGATTGGTTGTGGCGGAGGAGGAGGGAATGCCCCTGCTCGGAAGAAAACAAACTCGCTGTGGGGACGCACATCGGCACAGGAGTCTTGGAGCCAGCATTCGTTGGATCGGCCGCCCCCGGCAATGCCATGTACCACCTCGCGGGCTCCTTTGTGTGTGCCCAAGGCCAGGCACTGGTCGCGGCTGAAGTCCCCGAAATAACACCCGTAGCCCGTACATTGGGCTTCATTTTCCCAGGCTGGCGGATACGTCGCCCCGCCGAAACAGGCATAATTCCCGGTTGACTGATACCCGATGGGGTTGGGGGGCTGGGGCGGTGGCGGTGGAGGAACGACCCCGGAGCAGTCACCCCACAAGAGGCAACATGGCTCGGTGTTCTGCTCTATGTAGTCGCACATAAACACCGAGCCCGCGCTGGTGCCCTCTGCACCCCACGTGAGGATAAAAAGGTGAGACAGGAAAGGCCGACAATGATTGCCCTCCTCGTACCAGGGGACCTGGACCATCGTGCCCGGCAGGGGGATGCCATCGAAATAGATATAACATTCCTGGCCCGGGTTCAGGGGTTGGCCGGTCTGTAACCGCCAGGCGGCATTGCCTGAGGGTTGCATCACCACAACGCGGCTCACCGGCCCAACGTCGGCGAAAATGATGCCTTTAACCATCCGTGTCGTTCCGCTAAACACCAGGGAGTTTCGGTCATTCATCTGGATGGGCGTTGGCTTTTTCTGCGCCATCGCCGCTGGTGCCAGCAGCAAGAAGCTGAGGCCAAGAACCAAGATGAAACGCAGCACCCGAGACCAGGCCACCTGTTGATCGCTGCTCGAACTTGTTGAAATGTGTTTCATGATGCCCTCCGTCGCTTGGGGTTGCGCAGTGAGGGACGTGCTACGCGTGGCGTTCAGATGCGCGCGGACAGTAGGAGCATAAGCCGCCGCACCGTCACGACCAACCCGCCTATTCCCGATTTTGCATAGGGCGAGGGGGCGGAAAGTAGCTTCGACCGTGGATAGTGTACGACAGGCCTTCGTCGTCGTCCGATAGGCTTTTATGGTTCGTGCTGTAGTCAAACACCTGACGGCGTGTGAACTTGTCACGGGCGGTAAACGACGAAAAAACCAATAAAGCGAGGTGCGCGTGATGCAACCCCAGCGCGTTTTTTCTCGTCAACCCGTATGGTTTTCTCGAAAACAACACCTTTAGATAGATGAACCTGCTGCGCATCATTTTCTCCGTCATCATCCCGCCCCTTGGGGTGTTCTTCACCGTGGGCTTGGGCTGGGCGTTCTGGCTGAACATCATCCTCACGCTCCTGGGCTACATCCCCGGCCTCATCCATGCCATCTGGATTATCGCTAAGCGTTCGGGTTGATCGCGGGACGGATTCCCTTTTTTAAGGCCGAGTTGCTGCACGTGCATCTCGGCCTTTTTTGTTGTGATTAGAGAACATTCCTCCCGGTAGCAAAGAGCACCCAAGACGGGGTAAGATCGCCCCGTTGCCACAGGTTCCTCGCGATGACAAGGTTGGCAGAGCCGAACGGGAATTGATAGGACCGGAGCCCTATATTCAGGCGCATTCCATCCACCCATCCCTTTTCCCCCATGTTAACGAAGGGCCTTTTTCTCTCCCTCCTGAGCCTGTGCCTCGTCCCGTTCGCCGCCGCGCAAGACCCTGACATCGTCGCCAAAATCACGCCGGAGGCCATCGAGGCCCGCATCGCGGAGCACCGCATGGGCGACCTGGTCATCACGGCCGCGCCGGGTGCCACGGTTACCATCAAGCAGGTACGGCATGCGTTTCTGTTCGGCACGGCCCTCCCCAACCACCTCGCCGAGAACGCCGAAGACACGATGACGCCGGAGGAACGGGGAAAATACTTGGAGATCCTGGCCGCCAACTTCAACTACGCTGTCCACGAGAACGCGATGAAGTGGTACGACACCGAAAAGGCACCGGGCGTGGTTGATTATGCCGTGGCCGACCGCATCTGGGAAATCGCCGACTCGCTCAACATCCCCATGCGGGGCCATACCGTGTATTGGGCCAAGGATGAGTTTCTGATGGACTGGCTGAAGGCGCTGGACAACGACGCATTGCGCAAGGCCGTGGTGGACCGCGCGGTGAGCCTCATCAACCACTATGAAGGCCGCATCGATGAGTTCGACCTCAACAATGAAATGCTGCATGGCGACTTCTTCCGGCGGCGGCTGGGCTACGGCATCATCAGTGAGATGGCGTGGATGGTGAAGGCGCAAAACCCCAACGCCAAGCTGTACATGAACGACTATGGCATCGTGGATGTGGGCTACAACGCGGGGCCGTACGCCAACCAGATCGAAAAACTGCTCGCCAACGGCGTGCCGCTGGATGGCATCGGCATCCAGGCGCACCGCTCCGTCAACGGCGACTACACCAACACGCCGTATATGGTGCAGCGCAACCTCGACCGCTTCAACCGCTTCAACCTGCCGATCAAGATCACCGAGGCGCTGTTTGTGTACGACGACGACGCAACCCGTGCCGACAAGCTACGGGAGCTTTTCCCAATCTACTTCGCGCACCCCAACGTGGAAGCCATTTTGATGTGGGGTTTCTGGGAAAAGCCGCACTGGATTCCGCATTCGGCCATGTGGACCACCGACTTCACCCCCACCCAACAGGCCGAAGCCTACCGCGACCTGGTGTTCGGCGAATGGTGGACCGACACCGAAGCCACCGCCGACAGCAACGGCGAGGTGCGCCTGCGTGCGTTTTATGGCGACTACATAATCACCGTTGACGGCGAACGCCAAAACGTATCGCTGCGTAAAGCCGACGGCAGAGCAACCGTCGCGTTCTAGCTGTTCACTCTTACTACCCCTTTCACGTTGCGCTTGGCTCCCTTCTCCAGACTCTTTTGGGTCAGAAGACGAGGGGAGGCCCATATAAGGGTGACAGTTTCTCAATGGTTACCATTCATTCGGAGCCCTGGGGGAGGGGACTTTGTAGAGAGGTGCCGTTCCTTTCTTGCATACCCTTGGTACTATGGTAAAGCGGCGTCTTGTATTTGTGCTTGCCTTGATCGGATTTGTGGCTTTTTCCTTGGCACTGGGAGCCAAGTATTTAGTGCTTCGCCTTCCAGGGGGACTTCCGTTCGGTACGTTGCTCGTCATTCTCGGATTGATGGCCGCAGCGGGCACGCCCTTTTTGCTAGGCAGGCCCGGACGGCTATTGGGTGCCGTGTCGGTTTTTGCATTGGTGGTAGCCGCGGCTTGGTTTCCGGTGGGTGTGGTGCTTTCGGGCAACGCGGGGCTCAACTTTTACAACGACCCGGCCAAGTCGGCCCTTTTCGATAACATCACCACGGGAACAGCCATTCTGTCTCTAACAACCATGCTGTGGGGCATGGCGCGTGCCGCATGGGTACACCGACGTCGTAGGGAGGCGGCATAACACACCGGCGTTCAAGGAGCTTGTGGTAGCCCATCTTCCTGCCGTTCGGCAAAATACGTTTGCAGGAAGGCATGCATGGCGGGTTTATGCGATTTCCACTGCCACGCGCCGTGGGCGTTGAGGCCAAGGTCGGTGGCGGGGTCGAAGTTGAAGGCGCGGAAACGCTGGTGGCGCTCTAAGTAGCGCCGGTGCTTTAGGTTGCCATGCCACAGGTGAAGCAGGGGGGTGTCTACATAGCCCACCTGGCCTTGCACCGCATCGTGGAAAGGGCGTGCCCAGGCGAGGTAGTGTTGGGCGCGGGCACCCTGTAAGCAGGTCGTATGGATGGCATCGTCAAATCGCCCAAAGGCCGCACACGACATCGCCCGGTCGCCACTGCCGATGATCAAGGCATCGTAGAAACCGTGCTGGTCGAGCAGGTCTTTCCGGGCGGCCCAGGCCCCGCCAAACGAGCAGGCGCGAAGCTGGGAGGTGTAGGCAGGGCGCAGGTCGTCGTTGGTGACAAGCGCTTGCTGCATTTTGTAGGCTAGAGAAAAGGCTTTCGGCGGGACGACGTTGGCATCAAACGTTTCGGGAGATACCTCGGCAGGCAGGTCATGTAATGTCTTGAAGGGTTGGACCAGTGGATAGTGGTCGAGCAAGTGGCGCGTCTGCTGTTTCCAGGTAGGGTTCGTAAACACCACGTCGCCGTCGAGCCACGCGACGTAGGCACAAGAAGTGGGCAAGGCAGCCAGGGCCACATTCAGCAGTCGTTCTTTTTGCCACATCACATCGCCGCCTTTTACCTGGATGAGCTGATCGGCGTCGTCTGGCGTAAGGTCGAAATGCCCGTTGTGTGAGAGTTCGACGGTGAGCAGCGGCCCCGCGAGGTGGTGCCGAAAAACGCGGTAGTTGTGCAACCGTCGGCGATACCGCATCGGGTTGAAGTAGGTGGTGATGACCCAGAAGCGACTGATCTCTTGAGGTGGCACCATGTATTTGGCCGAGAAGGAAAAGCTGCGAACTGCCGGTACATACAAAAATGACGAATCAAAAGGAAAAAAGCCGTCCGTCAATGCGCAGGGCTACACAAAACAGCAGTGCATTTGTAGCGATGATCAGCGCCGTTTACTTTAGCAGGCGACAAGTCTATCTGTGAAAAGCATCCGATTGCAAACCATGAAAAACGATTCTTTGGCGCGGCAGCTGGCGGGGTTGTTTGGGTGGCTCGTCCTCGTTTTTGCCGTTGCGGCCATAGGCGGGGTGGCCTCGGCCAATGCAGGATCGTTTTACGCCGACCTGAACCGCCCATCGTGGGCACCTCCGGCCTGGCTTTTTGGTCCGGTCTGGAGCCTGCTGTATCTGCTTATGGGCGTCGCCGCCTGGCTGGTGTGGCGAACCGAGCGTTCCCCAGCGGTGCGGTTGGCCCTGGTGCTGTTCCTGTGTCAGTTGGTGGCCAACGGCTTATGGTCGTGGCTCTTTTTTGCGTGGCAAAAAGGAGCCCTGGCGTTCGCGGAGATCCTGCTGGTGTGGGCCTTGGTTCTTGCCACGCTGATTTTGTTCTGGCGGATTCGGCCGCTGGCCGGGATGCTGTTGGTGCCCTATCTGGCCTGGGTGACTTTTGCCACCGCGCTGGCGTACCAGACGTGGCAACTAAACCCGGTATTGTTGGGATAGCCCGGATGCCCTGACCCGTCACACGTGCTGATCTACCAGAATGGGGTTGCCGTCTGGGTCGATGGCGACGAAGCTGGCGGGGCCGGTGGTGTTTTCGTCGGCCTCGGCGATGAGGGATACGCCCGCCGCTTTTACCTGGCGCTGCAACTCCCGCACGTCTGTAAACGAGTCGAGCGGCTGCGCGTCGCTGTCCCAGCCGGGGTTAAACGTCAGCGTGTTATGCTCGAACATGCCCTGGAAAAGCCCGATGACATGCGTGCCGTTTTTCATGATGAGCCAGTTCTGCGACGCATCGCCGCCAAAGACCGTGAAGCCAAACGTCTCGTAAAACGCCTGCGACGCCTGCAAGTCCTTAACGGCCAGGCTGATGGAAAAAGCACCGAGTTGCATGATGGATAAGGGTTGGATGAGAAAAGGAAGGGTGATTGGGTGATGCCCGCGCCAAGTTCGGAGCCAGGGTGGACAACCCTGTGACATAGGCCCTTTTGGGTGGTAGTCCTCTTTCAAAAGAGTGATGGCCCCTGATGTAGCCAGACTGCGTGTTACAAGGTATGACGCTCTCTTTCGATTCCATACTCCCCCTGTTGCTGGCCGTGGGTGTGCTGCTCCTGCTGGCGGCCTGTAACCCGTTCCGTTTCGGCAAGAAGCGCGGCACGCTGCGGTTTGTCACCAAAGAAACCCCGCTGAACACCTTGCCCAACGACGCCCCGGTGCTGGTGATGATGGTGGGCAATGCCACCGACCGGGGGATCTACTGGCTCGACCTGGACCACCGCCGGGTGTATCTCGCCCAGGCGCTGCCCTCGAATGTGCTGCCCGAAGCGAAGGCGATGACATGGACGGGCACGGAACTGGTGTATGGGCACCGGATGGACGGCTTTTTCGCCCTGACTCCTGATGGCGAACACCGCCAAGTCACCCCGTTTGCGCATACCGGACAGATTGCGCGCAGCGGCGACCGGATCCTGCGGTTCAAAAAGTGTGGCCCCGACGAAACCAGCAGCAGCTACACCATCACGCCGCTGGACCGCTTTACGGAGCCGCCGTTGTTGTGCCTCCCCCGGATGATTGCCGGAGAAGACTACTGGTATAGCATACATCCCGTCTGGAACCCCTCGCATCCCCAGCCCGACTTTGTGGTGAGCAAGCGGTCGGGACAAGGGCAGGAAAAGGTAGTCGAATCAAGCACGCTGGTGGAGGTGCTGCCGGAGGGCGATCTTCGCGAAATCCTGGAGCTAGGGCCTGACTTTGCCTTCATCACGGCGAGGCTGCACCTGCTGCCCCGCCCCGACGGGCAGGCGTTTTTTGTGCATCAGGCCGCTGCCAACACCACCCGCATCATCGACCGGGAGGGGAATACGCTGGTGGACGTGGGCGCGTTGGAGGTGCCGGGGATGGCCGGGCAACCCACGGGGCGGTTTAGCTGGGGCCCCGATTCCCAGACGGCGGTGCTGTTGTATGAGGACTGCTCGGCCGGTGCCGACGCGTGCACCGACAGGCTGGTGCTTGCCACCGACGACTTCCAAACCCTCACGCCCATCACCACCTTACCACCTAAACTGCGCTTCAACTATTTCATCTGGTCGCCCGATGGTAGCCAGGTGGGGCTGGTGACCAATATTCATCAGGGAAGAGACGACCCGCCGCGCATCGTCACCGTCCGTCTCGCTGATCAGGCCGTCAGCGAATACCTCCTCCCGACGCCCTTCATTTTAAAATACGCGCAGTGGGTGCGTTGACGGACGCCGCCCGGCGTGCCTGAAGGGATGCGTATGGCTCCGCCACCTGGTGCTTGGGAAAAATAGGGGGTAAGTTGTATCTTCCGAGCTTGATTATTGTGGCGTCGGCAGGAAACTATTCCATATAGAACGGCCCCACCCCTTGGCAATCACGGAATTCCCTGCCGTGTCCGGTCTGCTCCCATCCCCCGCCTGGTGCCCCTTTTCTTCGGGTCGCTGATTGTTGCCCTGCTTTTTTACCCATCCAACTGTTTCCTCACTTCGTGTCTATTGCCCATTCCATCACGACGCTATCTACCACCCGGCCGCGTCTGGTATTTGTCTGCGTATTGCTCCTCACCCTGGGGCTGGGGGCGCTGATTCCGCTGATACAAATCGATACCGACCCGGAGAACATGCTGCCGGACGACCAGCCCGACCGGGTCTTCCACCGCAGCGTCAAGTCCGACTTCACGCTCTATGACTTCATTGTCGTTGGCGTGGTCAACGAGGCCCACCCGGACGGCGTTTTTAACCAGGAGACGCTGGCCGAGGCGCACCGCCTGACCCGTGCCATCGAGCAGATAGAAGGCGTGGTGACGCATGAAGTGCTTTCGCTGGCGACGGTGGATGACGTGCGCTCCGACGGGCCCGGTGTGGTACGCTTCGCGTGGATGATGGCCGACGCCCCCACCACCGACGCCGAGGTGCAGGCCATCCGCGACGCCACCGAGCGCCAGCCGATGTTGCGCGGCACGCTCGTCAGCGAAGACCACCGGGCGCTGGCGATCTACGTGCCCATTGTAGACAAGAGCGAAAGCCACCGCATCGCTTCCGAGATCCGCGCCGTGATGGCGGAGGCTGCGGGCGATGAGCAGTATCACATCACCGGGTTGCCGGTAGCGGAGGAGACGTTTGGCGTGGAGATGTTTCTCCAGATGGGTGTGGCCGCGCCGCTGGCCGGGCTGGTGGTGTTTTTTATGCTGTGGGTGTTTTTCCGCAGCTTTGCCCTCATCACCGCGCCTATGATCGTGGCACCCGTGACCGTGGTGGCGACGATGGGGTTGCTCATCGGATTGGGCTTTCCCGTCCACATCATGAGTTCGATGATTCCCATCTTTCTGATGCCCATCGCGGTGGTCGACTCCGTGCATATCCTGAGCGAGTTCGCTGACCGCTACCGGCTCACGGGAGATCGGGCCGAGGCGCTGCACGAGGTGATGCACGAACTGTTTACGCCGATGCTCTACACCTCGCTCACCTCGGCGGTGGGGTTTGCGTCGCTCGCCTTTGCGCCTATCCCGCCCGTGCGCGTATTCGGGCTGTTCGTCGCTTTTGGCATTTTGCTCGCTTTTGTGCTCACGGTCGTTTTTATCCCCGCCTACATCAGCCGGATGAGTGAAGCGCAACTGGCCAAGGTGCAGGCCGCCGTGCCGGTTAAACAAGACAGCGACGGCCCGCACGACGCTACCCGCCTGGGACGCGTGCTGAAGTGGCTCGGCAGCGGATCGATTCAGTACAACAAAATGGTGCTCCTCTTTACCGTTGGCGTCGTGGCATTCAGCGTGTGGGGCGTGATGCAAATCACCATCAATGACAACCCGGTGCGCTGGTTCAGTCCGAGCCACGAAATCCGTGTGGCCGACCGTGTACTAAATACGCACTTCGGCGGCACCTACGACGCCTACCTCGTCCTCGATCAAACCACTGAGTCTGGTGCCCCTAACGTATCTGATCTGGCCGCTGCGGCTACCGCCATCGTGGAACAGACGGGCGATGCGGCGCTGACCGATGCCTGGGTGGCGATACAGGCCGACGCTGAGGACGATCTCGATGCGCTCATCGACAACGTGTACGATGAACTCGACGCGGCGCTGACGGACGAAGAAGCCGTGGTGTGGGAAGACGTGCTGGCCGGACTCGAAGGCGCGTCGGGAGGGGGCGGGGCATTTCAGGACCCGGCGATGCTGGCCTATGTGGAACAGCTCCAGGCCGCCTTGCTCGCCACCGATCATGTGGGCAAATCGAACGCCTTGCCCGACATCATCAAAACCGTCCACCGGGCACTGCGGGAGGGCGATGACGCCTATTTTACGGTGCCCAACTCGTCAGGTGGGGTGGCGCAGACGCTGCTCAGCTACCAGTCGTCGCACCGCCCCAATGACCTGTGGCACTTCGTGACGCCCGACTACCGCCGCGCCAATATCTGGGTGCAACTCAAAAGCGGCGACAACCAGGACATGGCCGCCGTCACGGAACAGGTCGATGCGTTTCTGGCCGAAAACCCGCCGCCGCCCGGCCTGACGGTCAACTGGGGTGGGCTGACGTACATCAACGTGGTGTGGCAGCAGGCGATGGTCAACGGCATGCTCAACGCGCTGCTCAGCAGCTTCCTCATCGTTTTTGTGATGATGGTGGTGCTGTTTCGGTCGTTCTGGTTTGGCCTGCTGGCGATGCTGCCGCTTTCGGTCACCATCCTGTTTATCTACGGGCTCATCGGCTGGACCGGCAAGGACTACGACATGCCCATCGCGGTGCTAAGCTCCTTAACCCTCGGGCTGTCCATCGACTTTGCCATCCACTTTTTGCAGCGCACCCGCGCCTTGCAGGCCGAGACCGGCGATTGGGCCACCACCGTCCGCCGCGTCTTCGCCGAGCCTGCCCGCGCCATCACGCGCAACGCCTTGGTGATCGCCATCGGGTTTACGCCGCTGCTCTTTTCGCCGCTGGTCCCGTATAACACCGTCGGCATTTTTCTGGCGACGATCATGAGCGCGTCGTGCCTTGCTACGCTGGTGTTGCTGACGAGCACGCTCCATGTGATGCGCCGGTTGGTTTTCGGATCACCCGCCTCCGCCGACGGTTCCTGAATTCTTTTTGATAGCTTCTGCCTTTTTGTGATGATAAAAACCCTACCCAAGCTGTTCTTTTTCCTGTGTGCGCTTCTTCTGGTGGGTGGCATGGACGCCACGGCCCAGGACCTGACCGATGTGCACACCATCATCGACCGGGCGAACCTCGCGGCGTATTACGCGGGCGACGACGGACGGGCGCTCACGCGGCTCACCATCGTTGATGCCCAAGGCCGCGAGCGCATCCGGCAGTTTACCATCCTCCGGCGCGATGTGGAAGACGGCGGCGACCAGTCGTATGCCGTGCTCTTCAGCCGCCCCGCCGATGTGCGCGGCACGGTATTCCTCGTGCAAAAACATGTGGGCGAAGACGACGACCGTTGGCTCTATCTGCCCAGCCTCGACCTCGTCAAACGCATCGCGGCGGGCGACAAGCGCACCAGCTTCGTGGGCTCCGACTTTTATTACGAAGATGTGTCGGGACGTGCCCCGCAGGAAGACGAACACGCACTCATCGAGACAACCGACACGCAGTACGTGATCAAAAACACGCCGCTGGACCCCGGCTCTGTCGAGTTCGCGTCGTGGACCGTGTGGGTCGACAAGGCGACATTCCTGCCCATGAAGATGGAGTATGTGGACGCGGCGGGCGACGTGTACCGGCGGATTGAATCGCTGGCGGTGGAGACCGTCGCGGGCTATCCCACTGTTACCCAGATGAAGGTGTCGGATCTGCGCACCGGCGGTCACACCATCTCCGAGATGCGCAGCATTGCCTACGACCTCGGTATCCCCGAGCAGGTCTTCACCGAGCGCACCCTGCGCAATCCCCAGCGTGAATGGTTCAGCACCCGGCCATAGCGATGCGAGGTCTTCTTTTTGTATTGCTGCTTTGCGGCCCGACGCTGGCGTTTGCCCAGGACGACGACTGGGGTGATGATTGGGGCGACGAAGACGTCCAGGCGGTAGAAATACACGGGTTGGTGGAAGTGGGCGTAGGAAGCCGCGTGGTGGCCGATGACGCCCAGCCCGGCGACGTGCTGATGAACGAAGCGCGGTTTCGGCTGTCGCTTTCGCATTTCACCGACCGCGCCGAGTTCAGCTTTAAGGGCGATGCGCTTGCTGATGCCGTCACCGGAGATGTGGAACTTGACATCCGGCAAGCGCTCGTGACGCTCCAACCGAGTTCTTCGCTGGTCCTGCGCCTCGGGCGGCAGGTGATGACGTGGGGCACGGGCGACCTCGTCTTCCTGAACGACCTGTTTCCGAAAGACTTTGTGGCCTTCTTCATCGGGCGCGACGATGAGTTTTTAAAAGCACCCGCCAATGCTGTCCGCGCGACCGTGTATGGCAACACCGTCAACCTCGACGTGGCGTGGCTGCCCCGCTTCACGCCCGACCGCTTCCTCACGGGCGAGCGCCTTTCGTTCTTCGATCCGGGCCAAGGGCAGCGCGTGGGCCTCGAAAACCTGCCTGCTCCCCTCGACGCCGTGCGTCCTACCGCCACGCTGGCCCACAGCGAAGCCGCCGCCCGGCTGTATCGCACGCTGGGAACGTATGAGGTGGCGCTGTACGGGTATGTGGGTTTCACCAAACAGCCAGCCGCGTTTGACGCGGACGCGCAGCAGGCGACGTTCGCGCCGCTCAGCGTCTACGGGGCCAGCCTGCGCGGTGGGCTTGCGGGTGGCATCAGCCATGCCGAAGTGGCCTACTACGACGCGCGTGACGACCGGGATGGCGACGACCCCTTGCTCCCCAACAGCCAACTGCGGGTGCTGGTGGGCCACGAGCGCGAGGTGGCAACCAACCTGACCTTGGGCGTGCAGTATTACCTGGAGCACCTCTTCGAGCACGAGGCCCTGTTGGCGAGCAGTTTCACCCCGGACTATGCACCCAGCGAGCAGCGCCACATCGTCACGAGCCGCTGGACCTACCGCGCCCGTCAGCAGACCGTCACGCTGTCGCTGTTTACGTTCTGGAGCCCCAACGATGGCGACGGGCACCTGCGCCCGGTGGTGCAGCATCAATGGAACGACGCTGTTTCCTTCGCGGTGGGCGGGCACCTCTTCTTTGGCGATGCGCCGACGTTTTTCGGTCAGCTTGCCGACAACACCAACGTGTATGGGCGGCTTCGCTACAGCTTTTAGAGGTGGTGCGGCGAAGATCATGATGGCAAGCCGCAACTGCGCCATGTCCTGAGCCGGGCATGAGAAAAACGCGGCGGGAACAGTTCCAGATACTGGCCTCACATACCAGCTATCATATCGGGCAGGTGGTGCTGTTTTGCAAGATGATTGGGGCATGGCCGCCGCCATTGGGGGCACTTACGTGGTAGCGGGTAGGGCACCAAAGCTTGTGCTCCCTGTGCGCTGTCCGTAGCTTGTGCGTTCACTTTCTACTGAACGTCCGCTGCAGGACGATGCCGCTGCCTCGCTCATATCTGCTTCTTCCCGTCCTTTTGGGAAGCCTGTTGGGGTTGCTGTTTGGACGAGGCACGGTTGTTTGGGCACAGGGGTCCCCGGTGCCTGAGGTCCCGTCCGGGCATGCCTTTGCGCGTGTCGAGGGGCTGCCCCACAACACGGTGCTGGCGCTGTTGCAGGATGCCGAG
>JAUIDY010000239.1 GCA_030428385.1 Rhodothermia bacterium
GCATCGAGGGTATGAAACGCTACCGCGAGCACGTCACCGAGACGGCGGGCATCTACAACACGGCGGGTTTCAACGATGACACGCGGGCGTTCCTCTCGATTCCAGCCCGGCACGACCTCTCCCGCCGCGTCGACGCCAACTATGTGGCGGGCCTCGTTGCTCGTCATCAGGTGAGCATGACCGATGCGCGCCGCATGATGCGGGCATTAACCTACGAACTCGTGAAAGAAACCTATAAGCTGGGTGACGCTGGTGTGTCTTCTGAGGTTGCCATGTTGACGGATGGGGAATCGTCACGCAAAACCGTGTAGCCGCTGCGGTATCAGCCAAGGCTATTCAGATAGGAAGTTGGAAGTGATACCATCTCTGAGAAAAGGAGGTGCATTGGGAAAGTGTCATGCTGAACCATGTCCTGAACTTGATTCAGGATCTTTCAGCATCTCTTCTTCCAGCGTTGAGATCCCGACACGAGCGAAGCGACTGACGCAGTAAACAAGTTCGGGATGACATCAACTTCAACTTTGCACCCTGATTTTTCGGAGTTGGAAGTGAGAAAGGGGGAAAAGTATAATAACGGCTCCTTGCCCAAACCAAAACCCAAGCTGATGCGATACCTGATTGTTGCGGTGCTGTTCGTCGTGTTGGCGGGCATTGCCGGGAATGAGAAGCCCGTCACCCTTTACTTGGCAGGCGATTCCACGATGGCGGAGAAGTTGGCCGAAAGGCGCCCGGAGACAGGATGGGGAGAATACCTGCAATCGTTTTTCGACATCGACGCGGTGCGGGTGGAAAACCACGCCCGCAATGGCCGAAGCACCCGCACGTTCCTGGAAGAAGGGCGCTGGCAGGCGATTGTGGATGCGTTGACGCCGGGTGATTATGTCCTCATCCAGTTTGGGCACAACGATCAGTCGGAAGCCAAAGTGGACCGCTACACGCCGCCCGATCAGTTCCGTGCCAACCTGGTTCGTTTTGTCGACGACGTGCGGGCGAAGCAGGCCACGCCGGTGCTGCTCACTCCCGTCGTTCGTCGGCGCTTCGATGCGGACGGCGTTTTTTACGATGTGCATGGCGCATACCCCGATCTGGTGCGGAGCGTAGCGGTGGAGTATGAGGTGCCACTGGTTGACATGCATCGTCGTAGCGAGGACGTACTTCGGCACGCAGGCAATGAGGGCTCGAAGCCGCTGTTTATGATCCTTGCCCCCGGCGTGTCTCCGAACTACCCGGACGGCCTCGACGACAACACCCATTTCTCTCCGCGTGGGGCGGAAATCATGGCGGGGCTGGCCGCAGAGGGCCTTCACGAGCTCGGTATGCCGTTGTCCTCATTGCTGCGGTTGCCCGCTGCTGACCCGCGCCAAACCACTTCCTATCAAGCTGTCGTCGATGCCGCGTATGCGGGAGCGCCTGGTGCCCTGGTCGACGGCACGCCCACTTTCGCCACCATTGGCAATGCGCTCGCCACGGTGCCGGAAGCCAATGCCGAGCCGTTTATTATTTTTATCCGCGACGGGCGCTATTACGAAAAACTCAGTGTAGACCGGCCCCATGTTCGTTTTATCGGAGAGAGCCAGGAGGGAACGGTGCTTACGTATGATGCCTCGGCAGAAACGCCGGGGCCCGATGGCGAACCGCTGGGCACGCGGGGCAGCTTCACGCTCCGCATCACCGCGCCCGACTTCCACGCCGAAAACCTCACCATCGAAAACGGCTTCGATTATCCCGCCAACCACGCTAAGCCAGACGATGACCCGACGAAGATTCAAAGCCCGCAGGCCGTCGCTGTGATGACCACCGGAGGCAGTGACCGTGCCGTTTTTCGCAACTGCACCCTCAGCGGCTATCAGGACACCCTTTTTGTCAATGCCGGACGCCACTACTTCCACAACTGCCGCACCCTCGGCCATGTCGATTTTATCTTCGGCGAAGGACAGGCGGTGTTTGAGGCGTCGGAGATTGTTTCGCGGGACCGCACGGACAAAGATCCGACTGGCTACATCACCGCGCCGAGCACCCAGATCTCGCACCCGTACGGGCTTTTGTTTATCGACAGCCGCTTTGTCAAAGAAACGCCCGATCTGCCTGTAGGCTCGGTACGACTAGGGCGGCCCTGGCACCCTGGCACCGACCCGCGTGCCGAAGGCAGTGCCGTGTTTATTCGGTGCTACATGGATGACCACCTCGGCCCGGAAGGTTATGCGCCCATCTCTGGCCGCAACGAGGCTGGCGAGCGGATCTGGTTCGAGGTGGGGCCGGCGTCGCGTTTCTTCGAGTACCAGAGCTATGGGCCGGGCGCCCTCGAAAGCCCGGAGCGGCCCACCCTGAGCGATGAGGCAGCGGCGTGGTTCACGCCGCGTCAGGTACTCAACGGGTGGAACCCGGACGTCGGCTCGCCTTGAGCAAGCCCATCTGGCACGCCGCTAACTCGCCTGTTCGCCGTTGATGAACACGTTTTCCAACACCAGATCCTCGACGTGTTCGATAACGTTGGCTTCGGCCATGTTTTCAAAGCGGCAGTCGGTAAGGTGGATATCGGTGATCGGGGCGTGGGCGTAGCCGCGCAGGTACAGTGCGTGCTGGCTTTTTTCGCAGGTCACGTTCTGCACGTGGATGTGGCGGACGG